>CAYGOK010000001.1:0-17973 GCA_964351585.1 uncultured Gammaproteobacteria bacterium
TAGTTTTATCACAATTATTTTCGGACTTTGAATTAAAGGGCGATAAAATAAGGGTAAAATACACTTTAGGGGGTGGATTTCTTGCCGAATGGATGCCTCGTGTAAATAACAGTTTCGGACCAGTAAAATTTAGCCAAGATTATGAAAAAACAGGCCTTTTACAACCTGTTAGTTCATCGATGCTCGGGGATAGGGATTCGAACCCCAATAGCCAGGACCAGAACCTGGAGTCCTACCGTTAGACGATCCCCGAATACATAAAACGGATTTCTCAATCCGTTTTATTTATAACACCAAGATAAAAATTTTTCAAGTCCAATTACTCCTCCCTCTTTGGCCTCATTAATGGAAACAAAGTGGTTTCCCTAACTGGCTTATCCATTAAAAAGGCAAATAATCTCTCGCCAAAACCGAAGCCACAAGTCGGTGGCATGCCATATTCTAGCATCTCCACAAACTCCCAATCTGGCATCATCGCCTCTTTATCGCCTCTGTCAATCAAATCCTCCTGAAGAGCAAAGCGTTCCTGTTGATCAACTGGATCATTGAGTTCAGAAAAACCATTACCAACCTCACTACCAGCAATAATAATTTGAAAACGCTCGGTTAACTCTGGGTTATCAGTCTTTGCCTTAGCTAGTGGCGAAACCAATTTTGGATGATTAATTAAAAACACCGGCCCAGCAATATTCTTACGGCAATACTTCCAAAGTGTATCAGTTAAACGTTCACGATTATCACCTTCGTACTTAACGCCAAGCTTATCTAAAACAGTTTTCATTTCTACTTCGTCTGCCTTAAGAACATCAACGCCGGTCTGTCGTAACACTTCTTCTCGATAATCCAAGCGTGGCCACTCGCCCGCTAAATCATATTCAAATCCCTTAGTAATAAATTTTGTTTTTCCAAAAACCTTAGTAGCAATTTCCTGATATAACTCCTGAGCAATTTTCATGCCAACTTCATAATCAGCGTAGGCCATATAAAACTCCAGATTGGTAAATTCCTGCAAATGATCTGGACTTGAACCCTCGTTGCGATAAGTGCGACCAATTTCAAAAGTTCTTTCATAACCAGCTGCCATCAGACGCTTTTGCCAAAGTTCGCCAACAGAAATACGTAAAAAAACATCTAAATCATAATCTTCATGATGGGTTTTAAAAGGATTAGCTTCCGCGCCGCCAGTAGTAGTTTCTAAAGTTGGGGTCTCGACCTCAAAGAAGCCGTGCCTCTTCATAAAATCGCGTGACACCTCCCAAAACTTAGCTCGCTTATAGAACATGTCTCTTCTTTCGGTATCAAGTAATAAATCAAGATAGCGTTTACGATACCTTTCCTCTTCATCCTTAAGCCCATACCAAGCATCAGGAATCGGTCGTAGAGTTTTCGTTAAAACCTTCCAATCTTTAACCATTAAACTTTGCTCTCCCTTATGAGTTGTAAAACAAACTCCCTGCGCTTGGATAAAATCACCATGATCAATTAATTTTACAAAATTCTTATAACTCTCATCACCGAGCTCTTTCTTAGAAAAAGCAACCTGCAAACTACCGCTAGCATCCTCTAGATTAGCAAAAGTTAAATTACCATGACTACGGATACTGCGCAGACGACCAACAATCTTAAATTCAGTTGCTTCTTTTTCTAAATTAGCAAAATCAGCCAACACCGCAGTGATTTCCTTATCACGCTCTGACTTGGCTGGATATGGATTAAGCCCCTTGGCTTTAATCTCGGCTAACTTGCGTAGACGTTCTTCGCGCTCGCTCGCTCTAAGAGCGGCTTCCTGAGAAGCATCATGATTTGCAACTGTCATATCTTTATTAATTCTTAAACACGTTCTAACTTACTCAATTTTTTTAATCTTATACTTCATTGTTCCACGTGGAGTTTCAACTTCAACTTCATCACCCTTCTTACGGCGCAAAAAGGCCACGCCAAGCGGCGATTCGTTAGAAATCTTACCATTAACCGGATCGGCTTCATTAAAGCTAACAATGGTATAATGCTTCTCCTTACCGTCGCCAGCCAAAACTGTAACCTTGGAACCCATCATCACTGCTTCTTTAGAATGACCGTTTTGTACAACGGTAACATTTTTAAGAATGCTAGATAATTCTAAAATGCGCCCCTCGTTTAGAGCTTGCGCATCTTTAGCTTCGCTATACTCTGCGTTCTCGCTTAAATCACCAAGTTCTTTGGCTCTTTCAATGCGTTCCGCAATTTCTTTTCTTTTGACAGTAGTAAGATGATTTAACTCGTCTTTTATCTTGTCATAACCCTCTTGAGAAATGATCTGATCGTTCATAGTTTTTGTTTATGACTAATGAAATTATTATGGTTAATATACTCTATTTGTTCGAATCAGGCAAGAGCTGGCGACAATAAAGCCGATTCCTAAAGGATGATTTAAATATGGGGTAAACATGTGAATCGCAATTAAAAATGTCCAGGCCGCCATAAGCGCTAAATAGACATCGTCTTTTTGCAGTCGATGCGACCGCCAAGCTTCCCGACCCAAGACGTAAAAAAGCCAAAAATAAGCTATTAAACCCAAGATTCCTAATTTCAACCAAATGTCTAAATAGCCCCATTCAAAAGCATAGGTAGTATATCGTCCACTAGGCTCAACAGCTAAAATACGTGGGTCGCTAGAAAAATAGGTCACAGTTGCACCAAAACCCTGCCCAATAATTGGATTGTGCTTAATCTCTGAAAAAATTTCTGGCAAAAGCGCCCAGCGAGAAGCCACAGCTGCCTCGCCTTGATTACTAACTCTTTCAGCGAGCCTATCATCAAGCTGCGTTGTCGCTTCTTTAGGACTAACAGCAAAAATTAGTAACAAAGCTAAACCGGCACTAGCTAGTAAAATAGTAATCATTTTTAAACTGCGCCGCCATTCTTTTTTAATTAATAAAAGGAGTACGCTAACGCCAAAGGCCGCCGCAAAGCCAACCCAAAAACTACGTGACAAACTGATGATAACCGTTGCAAAGAAAAGACCAAGTACAAATAACGTTATTAAATTTATAGGCTGAAATAATTCCTTGAACCGCTTAACGGCTGACAAGCGAAAAGCTAGAAAAAAATAGGCAATTGCCGGAAAAATTTGTGATTGAATAAACACTCGATTCCAGCCGCCAGCTGAAGTCATCTCGCCGACCAAAGTCTTGCGCAACCAACTATACGCCAAAGGGCCAACACCAGCCGCATCATGGGCAAACATTGATAACAAAATAATAGTCTTTAAGCTAATCCAAATAGAGCCTGTCAGAAAAGCCAGAGACAAGAAACGTCTAGACGGTTTTAGGGCGATAAGAGGAATTAACAAGATGAAGTAAAGCCAACCATTAAAATCTAAAAAAACATTTAGTAGTGGATTTTTATAAATAACTGCCGTGATTAGACCGATAATAACAGTCCCAGCTAAAAACAAAAATGGTTTAAGTAACGAAAATTCTTGGATATTGCGCCAATATTCTGACTGACGACCAGATTTTTTAAGTTGCAAGGCAAAGCGCACCGTAAAAACTAACATAAATAAAGACCAGACTACCAGGCGCAAAGATAAAAGCCTTCCCTCTTGCAAGGATAAAAAGAAAAGATAACCCTTAGAACCAACAATGAGTTCTGTTAGAACAAAAAATAAACCGTACTCTAATTTATAAACAGACAAGGCAACCGCCAAAAAGGCAATCACAAAAAAAGAAGCAACTCCCAGCCCCGGATACTTAAAACCAAAAAGCGAGATGACTTCTAATAATAAAAGAGTGATTAGTAAAAATCCTAGGTGCTTAAAATATTTTTTATCCATAAATAATTTAATTTATTCCGGTAAATCCAACCACTGCCCTTCCGTTAAACCGAGCTCGCGAGCCATTCCAGCATTTAATTCTAAAACTCTATCAGCCGGAAGTTCACTATCATACTGAAACTGGGGGGCACTACCTTCAGGTGGCAAGTTGCGATGTATTTTTACAATCTTACTATTATTTAAAAAAATAATATCAAGCGGAAAATTCATGTCCCTCATTACAAAGCTTCTTTGATCTGATTCTGAAAAAACAAATAGCATGGCGCAATCACGACAAAGTGATGGGCGATTACTCAGACCCTTATACATCGCTGACGGTGTTTTAACTATCTCTATAAATATTTCTTGTCCAGAAACAACCCAATAGACTCCAGCATTATCACCCAAACCACCTTGCTTAGTAGAGAAAGCTTGATAAAACAACGCAACAACAAGAACAATCGCTACTACCAGCATAATAACTGTGGGAATTATCTGCTTGGAGAAACGGGCTTGTTGCATCATAGACCGTGTTTATTTTTTATCATTGTCATAGCAGACTTATAGCTTTTTACCGCTGGCAGAAATGGCAGGAATTTATAAGCAAACGATGGCAACCAAGAACTAATAGTGCCACCGGTGGTAATGTGAAATAAGACACGCGGAATCCAAACGCCAATTTTTCCATTTTCTAACATTGTTAACCACAAATCCCAGTCCTGAAATTTTTTAATACTTTCATCCCAGCCGGATACGGGAAAGTCTTGGCGCCTAATCAGTGACATCGAATGGATGCAGGGCATTTTTTTTAATTGTTCTGGATTAAACTCATCAAGCTTAAAAAGTTTTTTACCCCAGTTAAAAGATGAGTAGGCATAACTAGCCTCCGGAGTACGCTTCAAAGCTTCCAACATTATTTCTAAGGCTATGGGGTCGAGTCTGGCGTCAGCGTCACAAAATAATAAATAATCTCCTTTTGACTCTTTAAATCCCCGGTTGCGCGCCGACGGCGCTCCTTTATTAGTTTGATTAAAAAAAGAATAGGAGATATTACTAGAATTTTGTTGTAAATAATTAGCCACAACTTGCTCCGATTTATCGGTTGAACCGTCATTAACAATAATGACCTCAAAATCCTGATAGGTTTGTGCCTTTAAGCTGTCTAAAGTTTTAATAATTGTCTTATCACGATTATATAAAGGAATTATAACTGAAATCATATTTTTAATACTAAACTTTTAAAAGCCGACAAACTTCCTCTGCCTGCTTATCCCATCTAAATTCTTGCGCCGCTCGCGACTTGCCATTAAGACCCAACTGTTTCCGTAGCTCAGGACTATCAGCTAGACGCTTAATTGCTGCCCTTATTTCAACCATATCCTCGGGTTGAACCAATAAACCATTAACGTTATCTATTACCGCATCTCTAACGCCACCAGAATCGCCAGCAATCACTGGCCGACCTGCTAAATTTGCTTCTAAATATACAATACCAAAACCCTCAAAATCAGGACCGATTGTTCTTGTTGGCAAAATAAAAGCATCACAAGCATAAAGCCAACACCATTTTTCTTCATCAGTTATGCCACCTAGAAAAAATATTTCATTTTTTAAAGGAGATGCTGCTGCTAAAGAACGTAAATTTTTCTCCTCAGGACCAGAGCCAGCGATAAAATAAACTAAATTCGGTACTATTGACTCATTACTACTTAGCGCCTTAATAACTGTATCAAAACCTTTGCGGGAAACCAATCTACCCAAGGAAAATAAAACAAACTTTCCCTCCAACTGATATTGTTCTCGCAATTCTTTTAATCTGTCACAATCCTCACTGGGAATAATCGGTTCAATACCAGGATTAACAACGGCTATTTTATCATTCAATTTTTTATTAAACTGACGAACTAGTTCGGCTGTATAAGAATTAGCACAAATAATTTTCTCAGCTCGATGCAAAATCATCCTAGTTAAAAAACGCTTGCGCACACTACTAATGGCTGAAGTAAAATCTAAGCCATGCAGAATTAAAGAAAAGGAAAAAGGGCGAATAAAAGCAGCGATAATCGCCGCTGTTCCTAAAGGTAAAATGTGGCCAACTAGTAAATGATCAAAATCATCTTCCTTGCGCCTTTTTAAAATAGTACTGACTGATTTTAACCAAGGAAGCAAACCTTTTTTCGTAATCAAATCTCTCTTGCTGTTATCTAAAACAGTAATATTTTCGCCAATCGGCCAATACTTGGCCAAATTAGAATAATAATTAGCAACGCCACCTTTAAAAGGAGGATATTCTAAGGTGATAAGCAGAGTTCTCATAAACGAAAAGATTTGAAGACACTAGTAATATCCGCACGTCTAAAACCACCAAGAGCATATAGTGCGAAAAAATATGAAACTGCTCCCAGAATAATCAACAAGAAAACATTTAAATACTCTTTCCCTAAAAATATCAATACACCCATCAGAGCAGAGGCCAAAATTGTTTTAGCAAAAACAATTAAATTTTTGCGCCAACTATATGGCATTATACCATTTATTGCCGCTATTCCCAAGAAAAACATTAAAATATTAGTAATTAAAACAGCCAAGCTGGCTCCAACTGCTTGCCAGCGTGGAATAAGCGCTAAATTTATTAAAATACTAACAACTGCCACTATCGCCATGTTCCAGGTATTACGCCTTTGCCTATCACAAGCATTAAGTAGTGAACCAATCGGAAAATTAGCAAACATGAAAAAAAGAGCAATGATAGTAATCCTTAGAGGCAAAATCGCGCCACTATAACCATCTTTAAAAAGTAAAACAATCTTATCAGCCAACAAAACGACACCAAAAATAATTGGCCAAGAAATAATCGCTAGATAATTTAAAGCCCGCTCAAAGGTAACCGCTAGCTGGCTACGATTATGTTGCCAATAAGCACTAAGAGCTGGATATAAGGAAGCGGTAAAAGCTAGTGGTAAAAATTGTAAAGCAAAAATTATCTTAAAAGCAACCTGATACAAACCCACCTGCTCATCACCAGCAAAAAATGCTAATAGCACAGAATCTGAATAGGTATAGAAGCGTTGAAAAATAGCATAAACGGCAAAGGGCCAAGCAATGCGCGCGATTTCTTTAAGCAATTCTTTGTCCCAGGCTAAACTAATCTTTAATTTTATCCTCCGCGCGGTTACCCAGAAAGAATAGAAGAAATTATACAAACTGGCTAAAGCTAAGGCAGCCATCGCTGCTATTAATCCATAACCCAGAAGTAAGGCGCTATAACCAACAGTTAAAACTATTAACTGAAAAACAATCGAAGCAATGCTTTCATACTTTAAATTATGAAAACCGCGGACAACAGCAAAAAATGTCGAAGTGAAAGAATCAAGCACCATGGAAATACACGACACATAGACCAAGATTTTAACCAGTGGGTCGGGATGGGAAATATTAATAATAATCACGGCTGCTAAAAGCGATAGAAGAGCTAAAGGTAACTTAAGTCCTAAAATATTAGCTAGCAACTTCCCCGCCTTACTGCCCTCCTTAGCGACTTCTCTAATAATTACATTGGCTAGCCCTAAATCAATAAAAATGGCAAAAATAGTAGTAAAAGAGATGGCAAAGTAGTACTTACCCAAATCAGCTGGCCCCAAATAACGAGCCAACAAAGTAAAGTAGGAAAAAGAGATAACCTTTTGAACTATTAGGGCTAATGTCAGGTAAGATGTATTTTTAGCAATATTATGGATTTTGTTCATAGACCCGAAAAATAGGCGCCCAAAAGCCCCATATTATCATAGCTATTGATTAAATTTACAAGTTATGATAATATAATCATAACATAAAAGAAGAATAACGAATAGTCCAAATTTTATTAAAAATAGATAAAATTTTTTTTATTTATATGAAAAGCGATATCCACCCAAAGTACCACGAAGAATGCCTAGTGACTTGTGTCTGCGGCAACACCTTCAAGACCGGATCAACTGAACCAGAAATCAAGGTTGAGCTCTGTTCCGCTTGCCATCCTTTCTATACTGGCAAACAGAAATTAGTTGATAGTGCTCGCCGCGTCGAAAAGTTCGCCGCCAAGGTCCAGGCTAAAACTGACACTCCTGCTGCCCCTGGTAAAAAGGTCAAGCGCGCTAAGAGAGCGGCTGAAAAGTCTACCAAAGAAGTTGTTGTTAAGACTACTAAAGACATTAAACGCATCGCCCAGGTTCGCCTCGGCAAACAATAGAAAAAAAGCTAAAAAGCAATCGGACTTAATCATCCTGCCTATTTCGTGTTAGAATGATTATGACTGATTGCTTTTTTGCTACCCATTTATAATTCAAGTCTTATGTACGACAATATCAAAACAAAATTTGCCGAGCTAGAGAGCAAATTATCTGACCCTGAGATGATGAAAGATCAGGCCGGGCTTATCAAGCTCTCTCAAGAACACGCCAGCTTAAAAAAAGCGATGGCTCTCATTTTGGATTTAGAAAAAACCTTGCTCAATATTGAAGAGAACCAAACTATCGTCAGCGGCAATGATGACGCCGAATTTAAAGCTATTGCCCAAGAGGAACTGGCTGGCCTTGAAATAAAAGCTGAACGTCTTAAAGAGGAGGTTGAAGAAGAAGTTCATCCTACTAGCCCTAATGACAAAAAAAACGCCATTATCGAAATCCGCGCTGGAGCTGGCGGTGATGAGGCCGCCCTTTTTGCTGGCGATTTATTTCGGATGTATTCCCGTTATTGCGAAAATAGAGGCTGGAAAATGAGCCTAATTGATTCTAGTGTGCTCGGCATTGGTGGCTTTAAAGAAGTTGTCTTCGAAGTTAAAGGCGAGGGTGCTTATGGTCTACTACGTTTTGAAGCTGGCACCCATCGTGTTCAACGCGTTCCTGAAACAGAAAAACAAGGACGCGTACACACCTCAACCGCCACTGTCGTTGTCTTACCAGAAGCAGAGGAAGTTGATGTTGAAATCAAACAAGCCGATATTCGTATTGATACTTTTTGTTCTAGTGGACCAGGAGGACAAAGCGTTAACACTACTTATTCAGCAATTCGTGTCTTACATATTCCAACAGGTATTATTGTTAGCTGCCAAGATCAAAAATCACAGCATCAAAATAAAGAAAAAGCTTTACAGGTTTTACGCTCTCGCATTCTCGCTAAACAGGAAGAAGAAAGAATGGCTGAGGAATCAAGTGCTCGCAAAATCCAGGTTGGTGGTGGTGATCGTTCCGATAAAATCAGAACCTATAATTATTCCCGGGACCGTGTTACCGACCATCGCATTAATCTGTCTTGGCATAATTTAAGCGGCATCATGGAGGGTGATATTGAAGAAATAGTTACTTCCCTAAAGAAAGCTGCTAAAGAGCAAAAACAAGCAGAATAAGTTGCTAACTACTAAAACAATGGTCACTATCGGAAATATATTAGCCCATTCTTCACTGCCTCGCCTAGAAACAGAAATGCTTCTGGGCTTTGTTTTAAATAAAAGCCGCGAATATATTCTTACTCACCCCGAACTGATAATTAGCAAAAACGAAACACTTAACTTTAAAAAATTAGAACAAAAGCGACATAATAACTGGCCCCTAGCTTACCTAATTAAAAACCAGGAATTCTACGGTTTAAATTTAAAAGTTTCGCCAGCTGTTTTAATACCTCGCCCGGAAACTGAGTTAATTATTGATATCTTTAAAGATGAATTAACAAAGCTACCAAGTGATGCTAAACCGTTTATCATTGACGTCGGAACAGGATCGGGCGCGATTATTATCACTCTTGCACAAGAACTAAAGTGCCTCCCTAAAATATTTACTAAGGCTTTTTTTCTAGGCATTGATATTTCTTTGCCAGCTCTAAAAATAGCGAAGTTAAACGCTAGCAAACAAGAACTTAGTCGAAAAATTAAATTTAGAAAAAGTAATCTACTTGATAAGGTCCCCGCTAGAAAATTCAAGGATTACGATTTATTTATAGCTGCTAATCTCCCCTACTTAACACGCAAGCAAATAAAAGACCAGCCAAGCATTGCCCGTGAACCAAAGATAGCACTTGATGGCGGTCGCGATGGCTTAGACTACTACCGCAAGCTTTTTAAACAGTTAAATACTCTACCACTGCGCTCGTTGTTTCTCATCTGCGAAATTGATCCCGAACAAACAGCAAAAATAAGCAAACTAGCGAAGACCTTAATTAGACAATCAAGTTCAGAAATTAAGAAAGATTTACGCAAGAAAAACCGCTTCATCATAATCAAAAAAGCCGCCTTGTAAACAGGCGGCTTTTTTATCAATAATGAATTTATTTCTTTTCCTCTTCAGTCGGAGTGGCTGGGGTAGCAGCTTCAGGAACAGCAATTTCAGCTGGAGCTTCTTCTTCCTTTGGTTCTTCAATTCTAGCAACAATGGTAGCCAACTCATCTAAAATTTCCATACCCTTTGGTAATGGCAAGTCACTAATTCTAATAACATCATCAAAGCTTTGTAAAACTGAAACGTCAACAATGATATGATCGACTAAATCAGTTGGCAAACATTCAACCTTAATTTCATGTAATTCCTTAACTAAAGTTGCACCCAATTCTTTAACTGCCTTAGGCTCTCCGTCAAAGTGTAAAGGAATTTCGACAGTAAGCTTTTCCTTCATGTTAACTTGGTAAAAATCAACATGGGTAAAAGTGCCCTTCATAACATCCTTTTGGGTATCCTTAACTAGAACATTTAAGGGGCCAGTGCCAAAATCTAATTTAATTAAGTTTGATTCACCGGCGGCAGAGAAAACCTTCTCAAACTCCATTTTATTGATCTTCAAAGACTGACTGTCAACATTTTTACCGTAAATAACAGCAGCTAGGTCATTTTTGTCTAATTTTTCATTCTTTTCACGCTTTTGCGCGGATAATTTAACTTCCATAGTTTTAATAGCTAGTTTTCGATTTAATTATAATATTTTGCATTATACCCACAATTATCATTAAAGATATCAGTGAGCTGCCCCCATAACTAACAAAAGGCATGGGTAAGCCAACCACAGGCATAATGCCTAGATTCATACCAATATTAATAAACATTTGAATAAAAATCAAGCCACAAGCGCCAATCAAGAAATAAATCCCAAAATCATTATTAGTCTTCTTTAGCATCCTAAATGCCCTAAAAAACAAAAGCGAAAAGAAAGAGAGTATTAAAACAACGCCCAAAAACCCCAATTCCTCCGCAATAACGGCAAAAATGAAGTCATTTTGCGCCTCTGGCAAGAACTTTAACTGCGATTGTGAGCCAAAACCAACACCTTTACCCGTTAGTCCACCAGAGCCGATAGCAATAATTGCTTGCGAGATATTATAACCTGATTCCAAGGAATTCGCTGTCGGACTAACAAACGTCATAATACGCTCCTTCTGATATTCCTTAAAAAAGAAGAACCATGCCGAGGTGAACAATATCGCACCAATAACACCAATAACAGCAAAATATTTCAAATTAAAATCAGCTGCCATGATTAAAACTAGCCAAATAGCAATAAGAATTAAGGCAGAACCAAAATCTGGCTGTAACATCACTAAACCGACAAAAACTAGCGCATATGCCGCTGAAGCTAAAAAGTGACGCGTGGTTTTAACTTTGGTAGCTAAAGAAGCAAAATAGTCAGACAAAAAAACAATAAGAACTATTTTAATAAATTCCACTGGCTGTAAACTAAAACCAGCAAAGTTAAACCAGCCCTTAGTGCCTCGTACCGTATCACCAAAAATTAGAACGGCAACTAAAAGAATAATACCGAAGAAGAAAAGATAACGACTCAAACTTCGTAGAAAATAATAATCTATAAATGAAAAAGCAAATAACAACAGCACGCCTACGCCGGCAAACAATAACTGCTTACGAAAATTTAGTAAATCCAAGCTACCGCGGCCAAGGGCAACACTATAAATTTCAACCAAACCAAAAGAAACTAACAACAAGACAGCTGCTAGCAATATCCAATCGAAATGGTAGAGATGAGCCTTAAGGCGACCAAGCATATTAATTGCTACCGTATTTTAGATAAACATCATCTTGAATAACGTGAATACGAGGAGTAATTTTAATATCATCAACATTGCCAATATCTCCTGGCCAACTAATCTTTACCTTACGGGTCTCTCCGGCCATAAAATTATTAACCAAATGTCGCTCTACTCCTACTAGCTGACTACCCGAATAAAGTAAAATTTCTAGTGGTGCCTCAAAATAATTATAAGCCGAATAATTATAGATAGAGAATTCTAAAGTATTGAATTTTACTAACTCCGATAAACCGCTCTTAGAAGAATTCAAAAATTGAACATCAGAAACAATGAAGTCGGTTCTTTCTTTTAAAAATGACGCCCAATCAGTAATTTCACGTCTATTAACTCGATTCCAAAAAATATCTTCTATCTTAAAAGTGATTCCGATTGTATTATCTATTTTTGATCCCAAAAGCATTATATATTTTTCTTCTGAAGGTAAAAGAAAAGAGTTTTCACATCCCAGCTGCGTCTCGCCTTGGTAAAAACAATATCTAAAATCTGCCCAAAAATTATCATTAGGATTATTGATTTTAACTGTTAAATCATAATCTCCTCCTCTGGGCAAAATTTGAACAGATTCTAAAATAGGGTTGTCAACCACGTTGCGCGGAGATACTACTTGATTCTCAGGCTGATTATCTATTGGTCCACGCATAAAATAAATTATGTAGGCGTAAGTCGAATAGATAAAAAAGAAAGCGGAAATCAAAATCAAGAAAACAGTAATAACGCGCGTTATTAAACGACGATGCTCGGCGACCCACAAACCAAAGTTCATATCACGCCAACTGACTCCGCTAGAATCCTTATAGGATCGTAAACGATTCTCTTCAAAATTTTTATCTTTATCCATATGTATGGTATAATATAGCCGAACACTAAAAGCGCTGGCTCTTTTGCTTAAATCATAGCATACAGTGCTAAAATTATAAATATCTTCAAAATACTTAAAAAAATATGATGGATATATTAATTCCTCTAGGTGTACCTGCTGAAAAAAAATCTGAGTACCAAAAAAACATGCGTTTAGCTACTAGCGGTAGCGGACGTCTTTTATTAATTGCCGGTGATCAAAAAATGGAACATCTTAATGATGATTTCTTTGGCCCTGGCATAGCTAAAGAAGATAATGATCCAGAGCACCTTTTTCGCATAGCCGCGGCATCAGGTGGTGGCGTTTTAGCTACTCATCTTGGCTTAATCTCTCAATATGGACAGAGCTACTTTAATACTCCTTATATCGTTAAAATAAATGGTCGAACTAACCTGGGTAATAGTGAAGAAAAAGATTCTAGTAAACCACTCTGGAAAGTTGAAGACGTGATTGAATTTAAAAAAAGAAGCGGACTAAAAATAGTTGGCATTGGCTATACAGTTTTTTTAGGCGGAAAATACGAAGCGCAAATGCTAGCTAGGGCCGCTAAAGCAATCAACGAAGCACATAAAGCCGGACTTTTAGCAGTTATCTGGATGTATCCTCGAGGTAAAGGCGTAGATGAAGACAACATTCATACTATCGCTGGTGGTGCTGGTGTGGCGGCTTGCCTAGGGGCTGATTTTGTTAAAACCAAGTATCCCTACAAAGCTAAAGACCCGAAGATGGCTGCTAAAAAATTTAAAGAAGCAACCGAAGCAGCTGGCCGAACTAAAATTATTTGTGTTGGTGGCTCCAAACAACCAGCTAAAGACCTATTTACATTCCTCGAATTACAGCTACAAATCAGCGGTAGCGCTGGCTTAGCAATTGGGCGCAACCTTCACCAAAGAAATTTAGATGAGGCTATCCGCCTCGCGCAGGCTTTAGGTGCCATGATTATTAAAGGCAAAACAGCTCAAGATGCGCAAAAAATATATAATATTAAACCAATCAAGGCAACAAATAAAACTAACTCTGGAAGTTTTTTTAAATTCTTTTAATTCTTTTCAGTTAGACTTACAAAAAAACCCGCTAGTTAGCGGGTTTTTTGTATTAACACATCTTTTACTTTTTTATTTTAATTTCTATTCTATCAACTAAATGCGGGGCTCGTTTTACAAAGGGCGGATAGAATTCTAATTCATAACTACCAATCTCTGGATAATCACGTAAATAGGTTTTAATTTGCTCAGCGTTAAGATTAATTAAATTTTCTCTATCAATTACCTCAGCATTACTCTTTAAAACCATGGTACCAGAAAAAGAAGCTTTAATTGTTGCTACCCCCTCGGTGCTGTCATAATTTTCTAAAACATAGTTTAAACTATTTTTATCAAACTCAGCTAGCTCCTTATCATCTGGAACAACAATATTTAATTTAGCTGCTGCTAATCTCGCAATTTCTTCTCCGGAAAAAGAAACAACTACGACTTTCGCCTTGGCAGACATTTCGAACTCCTCAACCTTATCTCCCGCCTTAGCAGTCATGGTCATTTCAAAAGGCTCGACAACTTGATAAAGAAGCTTGTCTTGATTACTGAGTGGCTTCAACTCCTTGGCGCGCTTAAGAATTAAATCAGCCGCTTCGCTATTAGCCAATTGAATATCTGAGGCTTTAACATATCTTTGAATTTTCTGATCATAAACGAAAGCTTCATCGCTTTGAGCATAAATCTTATCCTGCAATCCTACCCATAATCCTGGAATTGTAAAACGAGTTGGACTGATTGCCATTGATTGATCAATGGTGTCAGCATAAATTTCAACCTCAACCTCTTCGCCCGGAGCTACGGTCACAGCTTCTTTAATTCTAAATAGTTTTCCATCAGACGATAACAAGCGAGTAGTAGCAACCAGTGCTTGCACTTTAGTATAATTATTAATAATACGAACACTTCCGCTTACCTGTTCACCCTGAAATTCTTCACCAGTGGCCGCGTAAACTTTGTTCACAGTTAAATCAACCTCACTAACTGAGCCATTTATCTGTTCACGAGCATCCGCAGCTAGCGGAGTCGAAGTTGTTTTATCTGAAGTTATTTTCAAAAAGACATTATCACTCATCGCTTCAACTTGCGGAGTAACAACAATAATTAGCTTAGAAAAAGAAAAATAAAAAACTAAAATAACTAAAAATCCAACTAAAAGCAGGAATTTCCAGGCCAAGCTACGATAAAGACTAATACTTTTACGAGGTTTAACGGTTGGAGCGTCATCCTCCATCATGTCCACATCTTCAATATTTTGTTCAGTATTTTCAATTTGTTCCACTCTTTGATGTAAACCGGCCGCTAAACTATAAAAAAATTGTTTCTGTTTATCAACTCCTTCAATATCACTTGGCATTTCATCATCTACTTCTTCCCCCGAAGGATCAATCCAGGCGCCCTCTTCATCAGCAGTAGCGGGACCTAAATCTCCCCAGCTGTTTTTAGATAAAGAGTCATCAGAAAAAAAAGTTTCATCTTCTGCTTCTTCATCTTCAATAACATCAACGATTATCGATTTTGCTTTTTTGCTACCAGTCATTTCTTGTGTAGATTCTTGAGTAAGGTTTTCCGTTTCACTTTCTGTTGGCAAAACAACCTCTTCAATAATAGGCGCAGTTTTCTTAGGTTGAGTCTTAGCAGTCGTTGTTTTTGATTTTTTAACTGTCTTTTTTTTGACAGTTTTGGTTTTGACAGGCGAAGATGCCGAGTCGACTTTCTTTTTTTTGACTGTAGGCATAAGGAAATTAGAAAAAATTATTTTTTGTATTAAGTCAAATTTAGCTAGTTAACAAAAAAATAGAACTAGCTATGAGAGCTAATCCTATTATAACAAAAAATAGAAACCTAAACAATTAAAAATCTTTATTTTTTAATCTTAACCCGCAATTCTGAGAGTAGTAGAAAAATCTTGGCGTATTTTAGCATGCAAATCATCATTATTAGCAATTCGAAAAGCAGTTTTAACAATCTTATATTTACCATCTTCAACAACTTGAAAATAAACTTCATCGCTTCCCGGGAAGGAAGCAAATAAACTCTTCAGTCCAGTTAAATCATGGGCTGAGATATTTTTTAAAAATACCAGGCGTAGAGGATTATCTTCAGGCGCAGCAATCGCTGGCTTAACTGGGGCCGACATGATCTCAATTTTTTCCGCCTTCTTAGGTGCATAGGCTTGATTTGTTTGATAGGAACGGCGAGGAGCAGGTGAATCCATCATCATTTTTTTAAAAATATCAATTGAGCTAGCCGGTTCAACTAAATCTAAAACCATCGCCTTGTCGGCTAAAAATTTGATATCCTGATCCTTTTCAGAAACTTTACCGGCTAAAATAACTGCCCGACCATCCAACCAAATCTCCATTGTTTCTTTATATAAACGCGGAAACACCAAAATCTCAACCGAAGAGGAAGCATCTTCCAGTTTTACAAAAATCATTGAATCGCCTTTACGGGTAATTATTTTTTTAACATTAGAAATAATACCAGCCGTAATAGTTCTTTCTTCTCCTTTACGTGAAGCTAAACTACTAAGAGGCAAAGCATATCCAGCCAAATAACGTTTAAATAGATTGAAAGGATGTTCACTAACGTATAGTCCCAACAATTCTTTCTCCCAAGTTAATTTTTCATTTTGAGCTGCTGGTGGAGCATCAAGTAAAGTCGGTCGTGCATGACTAATTTCTGAGATTGCGCCAAATAAACTTTCCTGACGACTTTCACGATTCTTAGCCTCCTCCTTATTAAAGCTCAAAAACTTTTCCATGTTAGCTAGCATTGATCCACGCTCACCAAAACTATCCATCGCCCCACTCTTAATCAAGCTTTCTAAAGATTTTTTATTTAAATCTTTGTCCGTTACTCTTTCTAGTAAAGAAAATACGTCTTGATATGGACCGCTCGCTTTACGCTCTCTAATTAACTCATCAACGATATGTTCGCCTACGTTTTTAATAGCCTTAAGCCCGAAACGAATGGTATCAACCGATGTGTCAGCATTTACAATCTTATTTTCTTTGGTTCCGGGGGTAACAACAGTAAAGGTTCCAAAAGACTCATTAACATCGGGTGCCATAATTTTAATACCCATATTACGACACTCATCAATTTCAATGGCAATTCTATCGGTATCACCTTGACCAGAGGTTAGAAGGGCGGCCATGAATTCAACTGGCCAATGTGCCTTCAAATAAGCTGTTTGGTAACCAATTAGAGCATAACAAGCAGCATGACTACGATTGAAACCATAACCAGCGAAAGGTTCAATGAAAGAATAAACTTTTTCCGCTAATTCTTTATAAATACCATTTTTAACACAACCATCAACAAACTTTTCTTTCTGCTCAGCTAAGAGGGCGACAATTTTTTTACCCATGGCTTTACGCAAAACATCAGCTTGACCCATAGTAAATCCCGCTAAATCGCGGGCGATTTGCATTACTTGCTCCTGATAAATGGCGACCCCGTAAGTTTTTTCCAAAATTGGTCCTAGTTTTGGATGTAGATAGGAGACTTTCTTTTTTTCGTGTTTACCAGCGATATAATCCGGAATCCATTCCATTGGTCCGGGACGATATAGAGCAACCATGGCAATAATATCTTCAAAAACCGTCGGCTTGAGTTCGCGCAAATATCGTTTCATGCCCGAAGATTCAAACTGAAAAACGCCAGTGGTTTCACCAGCCTGAAATAACTGATAGGCCTTAACATCGTCCAGAGGAATCTTATCAATATCAATTTCTAAACCGCGCGTATTTTTGATAATTCTTAAAGCTGATTCAATAATTGTTAAGTTCTTAAGTCCTAAGAAGTCCATCTTCAATAAACCTAAGTCTTCAACAGGATGAAGAGAATATTGAGAAATAATAGAGTTGTCCGAAGAAGAAGCGTGCTGAATAGGAACATACTCGGTCAAGGGTTTATTAGTAATCAAAACACCACATGCATGCGTTGAGGTGTGACGAGCCACGCCCTCAAGACGTTTAGCATAATCAAGAATCTTGCGTGCCATTGGCTCATTTTGATACATCTCTCTTACTTCCGGGACTCCTCTTATTGCCTCTTCCAATTTAGTAAACATTGGAATGCTTTTGGAAATCTTATCACAATAATCATAAGGAGCATCAAGAACGCGACCAACATCACGCACAGCAGCACGAGCCGCCATGGTTCCAAAAGTAATAATCTGAGCCACGTGATCATGGCCATATTTTTCACCAACGTA
>CAYGOK010000001.1:18073-30846 GCA_964351585.1 uncultured Gammaproteobacteria bacterium
TCCGCAGAGGCTCCAGGATAACGCTTGAAAATTCCCTTCTCACACCAAGAACGTAAATAAGAATTACCATCATAGCCTTCAGGAACATCAAAATGAGGCAATTGAATATTACCTAATTCTAAATCAACATTACACATTTCAGCAATCTTTAGTGTATTTTCAATTGCTTCGGGAATATGCTTGAAAGCGGCAATCATGTCCGCATTAGAGCGCATTGAATAATCACCATGACCAATCATTGTCATTCTATCAGTATCAGATAATTTCTTTTTATTCTGTAAGCACAAAAGAATATCTTGAGCTTCCGCATCTTCTTTCTTGAAATAATGAACATCATTAGTGGCAACGACTGGAATGCCTGTTTTCTTAGAAATTTTAATTAGCTCAGTATTAACTTTATCTAACTCCGGTATCTCCGGATGATCCATTAATTCTAAATAATAATTTCCTTGCCCAAATAAATTATTATAAGCTAGAGCCCTCTCCTCAGCCTCCTTAAGCTTATCATTCATAATTAAACGCGAAATTTCTCCTGCCAAGCATGCGCTTGAAGCAATTATTCCCTCGTGATGCTTAGTTAAAAGCTCCCAATCAATTCGTGGCTTGTAATAAAAACCTTCGATATGGGCCGCTGAAACCAGTTTAATTAAATTATTATAACCTTCATTGTTTTTAGCAAGTAGAACTAAATGATAACTACGCCCATCCTCCTTAGTATTTTTATCGAAACGAGAATTAGGCGCCAAGTAAGTTTCCACACCAATGATTGGCTTTACTCCGGCCTTTTTTGCTTTTTGATAAAACTCAATAACGCCATACATCGAGCCGTGATCAGTAATCGCGACCGCTGGCGAACCCTGTTCTTTAGCATAGCTAAGCATCTCGTCAATCTTAGTAAGACCGTCGAGTAAGGAATAATGGGTATGATTATGGAGGTGAACAAAAGACATGTTGTGAGTTTAAATTCTGTTGATATTTATCTTACTATTTTAATATATGACGACTGCTCTGACAACTAGGCAGATAAGAATTAAAGTGTTCTTTTAAATAAAAAAGAGCCTCCCCTTGAGACTCAGTTTTGAGTAATGAATAAAGTTTTGTTTGTCTCAACAAAACACGGCGGAAAATGAGATAATAGTACTAAAATAATCTCCAAAAATACACTATTTTCTTATTTTTGTCAATATTTCATTTAATTCATCTTCGCTATAAAAGTCGATAATTAATTTTCCGCCCTTCCCTTGACGCTTAATTTCAACCTTAGAACTAAATAACTCACTTAGTTCATCTTCTTTAGCTCTATCAAAATAATCTTTAGCTTTAGCTGCCTTAGTTCCTCCCAAGCGTTTAATTTCTTTATCGGTCTGCGCTACAGTCAAATCATGACGCATAATCTTATGCAACATGCTTAACTGCTTGTCTACTCCCTCTAAGCCTAGAAGATATTTGGCGTGCGCTTCAGTAATTTTTCCTCCCGCAAGAGCACTCTGCGCCTCAAGTGGCAAAGTAAGCAAACGTAAAGCATTGGCCACACTAGAACGAGCCTTGCCAACCTTTTTAGAAGCTTCTTCCTGGGTAATATTAAATTCATCAATTAATCTTTTATAAGCTCGCGCCGTTTCCATTGGATTTAAATCTTCGCGCTGCAAATTTTCAATTAAAGCAACTTCTAATTTTTTTTGGTCATTTTCTTCGCGGACAATAACCGGAACCTCAGCAAGACCGATCAATTTAGAGCTACGCAAACGTCTTTCTCCGGCAATAAGCTCAAAGCGGTCACCTTTTTTAGTTACAATTAATGGTTGAATAATTCCATGTTCTTTAATAGATTCAGCTAAATCATTAAGAGCTCCGTCCGCAAAATTGGTACGAGGCTGGAAAGGATTAAAGTCGATTTTATTTGGACTAACTTTTAGAATGCGTTCATTATCATGAACAACAACACTTTCTTGCATGACTGAGCCCTCCTCTTGAAAAGGGTTTTGTCCATAAGCCATTGTTTTTTTCGGAATTAGAGAACCTAACCCCCTGCCTAATCCTTGTGCCATATTTTTATTTTTCAAAAGCGATTATTTCTTTCGCTAAATTTTCATAAGCCCGACCGCCTTTAGACTTCGGGTCATACTGCATAATAGTTCGACCATAACTTGGTGCCTCAGCTAAACGTACGCTGCGTGGAATAACGGAACGAAAAATTCTATTCGGGAAATATTTATACAATTCTTCCATGACTGCCTCTGACAATTTATTACGCCTGTCAAACATGGTAATAACGGCGCCCATGATACTTAATTCGGGTTTAAGATTATTCTGTACCAAGCTAATAGTTTCTAGTAACTGACTCAAGCCTTCAAGGGCAAAATACTCACTTTGAATAGGAATTAAAACCTCATCAGCTGCCACTAAACTGTTAACGGTTAAAAGACCAAGCGAAGGCGGACCATCAATAATTAAAAAATCATAATCCTTTTTTACGTCTTCAATAATATTAGCTAAGCGGAATTCTCTATTTTCCATGCCAACTAAATCAATGCCGGCACCAGCTAAAGACAGGGTTGCCGGAGCAATCTTGAAACCATTCTGCATGGTACGCTTAATAATCTGATGCAAAGGTTTTAGACCCAAAAGAGCTTCGTAAATACCTGCCTCGAGATTACGATGATCGAGGCCTAAGCCAGAAGTGGCATTAGCCTGAGGATCAAGGTCAATTAGCAGTACTTTTTTATCGAAGCTAGCCAAATAAGCGCTCAGATTAACAGCGGTTGTGGTTTTTCCCACCCCGCCTTTTTGGTTAACAACAGCAATGACTTTTCCCATAGTTAGCTAGAATACTTATATGATTCAATTATATATTAAAGGCTAGCTTTTGACAATTAAAAAAGCCTAGAACAACATTGATTAGTTATTCTAGGCTTGGGTGGGAAATTATTAGTTTCCCTATACTTTCTTACCAACCTCGCTCTTTGGTTTACGCGGTTGCAGAAATGAGCTCTGCGTAGTAATAAAGATCGAAGACGACCTTAATTCCTGCTGCAAGAACTCGAATATTTGAGGACGGAAACTGGGTGGCTGGAGCTGCAGTTCCAAGGCCTTGATGGCAATGTACTGCTGATAGAGGATCAGATTCCTTTCCACAACTTCTTTCCTTTCTGATCGCTCCATTTTTTCCCAAATGTCTGACCTCATATTGAAAGTCAAAATACCGGTTTCGGCATCAAACTCCCAATGGTGGTCATTACCCGGCAGCTCTTCGTAAACGAATTGCATGCCAGTACTGTGACCTTTGACCTTGCGGCGCTTATTGCCTTCACCAGCTACGGTAAATGGCGTATGTCCAGGATGGAGTGTGGGTTCGCGGTCAGCGTTAGGATTCTTTTGAATCCCTTGACCTTCGGCGTCTGCACCATGTCCATTCTTACGGCCAAACTTATTGGCTGAATTAAAGCTTTGCTGTTGCTTAGCTTCAGCAAATCCTTGATGGCCAGGACCTATGGTTCCTACTCTGAATGTTTTCACTACATCAAGCAAGTGTGGAAACTGGTTTTTTAAACGAGCCTCCAATTGATTGATAGCGAGAGAGCCTACAGCTTGCAACCAAGTGTCGCGTTCGCCGTCTTTAATTGAGACAACGTGTTTCTGCCCGTGGTGCCGAACCCAAGATTCAAGGTTTATCAAAAAGCTCAAGCGAGCCTCATTGTCGCAAAATTCTTTACGATTAGTGTGCAATTCGCATGAACTACTAATGATAGATCCCTCAAAAGTTCCTGAGGTCAAAAAACCAACAACATCAGAATCAAGCTCGGGCACTGAGCGTAAGAAGAGCGGCATAGGAATACGGAAATCATTCCCTTCAATTCCTACGATTATTTGTCCCTTGCGACCAAGTTTAGTTTTAGGGGCTAAATATATATCAAAGCTGGTTCGCTCCGATTTCTTATCCCCATAAACAACTTCGCCGAGACGTTCGCCGTTAAAATTCGCAGCTTTAAAAGAATCATATTCTTTTTTAGCTGAATCAGCGCGCTTGATTGTTACGTTAACAGAAGCGTTAAGTTTACGCATTGCTTCTGAGAACTGTCCCAAAATAAGGGACTTCAACTCAACAAGCGAAACAGAGTTAATACTCTTATCATTGCTGAAGTGGTCCAAGCAAACTTCTGTTCGCCAATCAACAGGAATCCGTTCTTTCGAACTTTTAGCCATTGAGGTAGCGTAGAATACGTTGGGCATAGGCACAACTGGAATATCAGGTAGAGTCGCACTCTTAAGAATCTGATCGCTGTTAAAAACCCAGCGATTGTATTCGTGCTTACTTGCCTTGGCGGCTGAGGTAATCACGAATCCTTTACATTTTCCCAGAGGTGAGAGCAGTCCGATTCCGAACTGACCAAGTTTATCCTTGGTTTTAATTGAACTGCAAACAGAACTGACTGCCTGTTCAAACTTCTCGGGACTAATACCACAGCCATTATCACGAACTACTAAAACTTTCGTTTTATAGTCGATGATAACGGTAATCTCCGAAGATTCGGAGTCGAGAGAGTTTTGGATAAGTTCCAGGACTACTTTCGTAATCGTTGGATAGTTATCCGTTACATAGCGAAGGGCGTTACCAATATGGACACCCATCTTAACGGTAGAAACAGTAGAAACTACAGCACTATCCTTCATTACTTAACAATTTTAGCAGAGTTAAAACTTCGTTCACTACATAGAGCATTTAACTTCTCAACCGCTCGATAAAGCATATTGGAAGACTTAAAGATACTGAGTCCCGATGACTCCAGAGAATCACGCAATTCCTGGCGAACACCAGGAGAAGCGGCCAGATACTTGTCAATGCTTGGCTCAATAACGGTTAACAACTGAGTTAAAGAGGCAAAGTTGGTCACAAAACTTGCATGATCAAACTTGATTTCCTCGCCCTTCAACAAAGCAGTTAACTGCTGCTTATACTTAGCAACAATATCAGCTGCTCTTTTTGTCTTGTCAGCGCCACAGGGACGAGAGGCAAACAAAAATCGATAAGCATCGTAATACTGGGAAAATCCCAATGACTGCGCCAGTTCATCTGGACTTATCAAATCAAAAGCTAAAGCAGCCATAACCTGATACCTAGTAGTCGACGCATGAAGGTCGACAAGTTGATAACCAGCCTTGGCTGTTAAAAAAATAATGACCTTAGCCTTAGTTGATCCCTTTGGCCCAGAGCCTGTTAGCCACGCCTTAACATTCCGAGTATCTATCTGGCAGAATTCCGCCAAATCTTTCGGCCCATTTTCTCTCAAGTAATGCTCTAAGCACTCTTGGAGCTCACCTTTTTTTTCCATTATCTCTAGTATTTATTTATTAACGTTCATTTGTTATTGCCAAACCTAGCTAAAAAGCCACTTTAGACAACTTATTATATTAGCACAATTATAAAAATAAGTCAATAGTAATATTTGGCTAGAGCTAGTGACTTTTTGACAAGCCAGCGGATGTTTATTATACTGATATTCGTAGGAAATACCTTACTTTTGCCTGGATGTCGGAACTGGTAGACGAACGCGACTCAAAATCGCGCGGCCGAGAGGCCATGCGGGTTCGAATCCCGCTCCGGGTACTTTTTTGTTAAATTTCAACAAGAAACAATCACCAAAAAACAGACCGAGCTAGGCCTGTTTTTTATTGTCTCAAACTTTAAATTTACATCTTCTTGAACTTAACGGTAAAAATTGGTTCGTACTCAACTTTATTCTCATCTACCAACTTGGTAAGTTCTCCGCTGACAAACTGATTGAGCGCTAAATCACTGAGTAACTGATTATCGGAAGCGATATTTAACTTTAAACCATCAAGCTTATCAAACTCTTCCTTAAAGTCCGCCTTGATACTAGCTTCTATTTGTTTCTTTTTAATTTTTAAATCTTCAAGTTCTTCTAGTGCTTTCTGGTAATCCCCATGCACTGAGAGCGCATCACGGTACATTGATTTAAGATCGCGCTGTTCTTTTTTCTTGTCCTGAATGCGTTTAAAAACGGATGTTAATTCTTGAGCCATAGTTAATATCTTCTTAGTTTTAATTATGGGAAGAATTATATCACTTTATTAAGCCGCCGCCCAGCACTTGTTGCTTGTTATAGAAAACAACGCTTTGACCAGGTGTAACTGCTCTTTGCGGCTTGGTAAATTTAACACTATATTCAGTTTCGCTCTTAGGAGAAACGAGGCAAGGAACGGCTGGATGACCGTAGCGAATAACGGCTTGGCATTTAAAAGTCCTCTTAGGCGTTTTACCGCTAAGCCAATTAACTTTTTTAGCGACTAAGTTATCCTTATATAAAATTTCGCCATCCCAATTTTGGACAACATACAAAACATTGTTCCGGTAATCTAATTTAGCGGCATAATGAGGACCGGTGCCACCAATTTCAATTCCCCTTCTCTGACCAATAGTATAAAGTGGCAAACCTTGATGCTTACCAATTTCTTTTTTAGTCTCCAGAAGTTTAATCGGACCAGGTGTTAATTGTAAATATTTCTTTAAGAATTCATTATGGGCGCCAGATAAAAAACAAATATCCTGACTCTCTGGTTTTGCCGCTACCTCTAAATCAAACTTAGCAGCTAGTTTACGAACTTGCGGTTTTACATAGCCACCTAAAGGAAACAGAAGATGCTTAAGTTCTTCCTGGGAGAAAGTATAGAGAAAATACGACTGGTCTTTAAGTTTATCCTTAGCTTTATATAACTGATACGACTTCCCTACCTTATTAATTTTTAAATAATGTCCAGTAGCAACGTAATCAAAGCCCATCTTAACTGCGTAATTTATTAGGCGACCAACTTTAATTTTTTTATTACAAACAACGCAAGGATTAGGTGTTCGACCCGCAGCATATTCACTTAAAAAATTATCAACCACTGCTTTTTTAAATGGAATTGAAAAATCTAAGGTGAAAAGCGGAATACCAATCTTAGCTGCTACTTTTCTCGCATCTAAAAGTGATTCTAATGAGCAACAGCGATTCTCTGATTTAGCGCCAGCTGACTCATCTTTCCAAAAACTCAAAAAAACACCAGCGACATCATAGCCCTGATCTTTAAGTAGTTTCGCTGCTACAGACGAATCAACACCGCCTGACATCGCGACTAAAACTCGCTTTTTTTTATTTTTTATCATTACCTTCTTCATGTAATTCTTTAAATAATTCCAGATATGCTTGCGCTGTCTTTTCCCATGAGAACGTTTGTGCCCGCTCTTTTCCCAAGGAAATTAAACGCGTTCTCATTACCTCATCAGTTAAAGCAATTTCTATAGCGTCACTAATTTCTGCGGTATTATAAGGGTCAACTAAAATTGCCGCTTTACCTAAGACCTCCGGCAAACTAGATACATTAGAAGATACTGTTGGTAAACCAAAACTAATTGCTTCTAAAGGAGGAAAACCAAAGCCTTCATAAAAAGATGGATAAACAAAAATTCCTGCAGACTGATAAAGTATTTCTTTCTCCTGCTTACTAACGTAACCGAGAAATTTAATATCTGATTTATATGCTGAAGACTTACCAGCGGCAAAGATGCGCCTACTTTTCCAGCCGCGCCTACCAGCAATCACTAACTGCTTTCCAGCTAAATCAGGACAACGTTTACACAGCAACTCATAAGCACGAATTAGGCCAATAATGTTTTTACGCGGCTCAACGTTACCCAAGAATAGAATAAAGCCGGGCTTAAGACTGTGCTTGTTTAAAAAACTATTACTGAGGCCAGAATTTTTAACTTGAAATTGATTCTGCTCAGCTACCTCATGAAAATTATTTCCAGAATATATTACCTTAATTTTTTCCTCCGGCAAACCGAGAATCTCTACTAAATCATGCTTAGTATTTTTAGAGACAGCTACTATTCTATCAGCTCGTGCTAATAGTTTTTTTACCCCCAAGGCGCCGTGCCAAAAATTTTTACGTCGACTAAAAAATTCCGGATAACGCAAAAAAGATAAATCGTGAACGGTCACTACCAATTTAGCCTTATCACTTACTCGTAAAAAATTTAGATGGGGTGAAAATATAATATCAGCATTCCCTAAAAAAAGATCAATTTTAGGCCAACCCAAAACCTTCTGCAAAAAATAATTAAAAAATTTATTTGGATAATGCAAACCCTTAATGCCACTATTATTATTTTTCCAGGGGCTTAATTTTTCTTCTTGCGGTCGGCGATTATTATAAAACAAACGATACTCATTGATGCTATCCTGACGTAAAATTACTGATAACAAATTAGCAGCATATTCTGATACGCCGCTATATTGCTTGTCCATTAAAACTCTAGCATCAACCCCTATCTTCATAGGTTAGTTTTAATAAAATCATTAATCTGTTCTTGAAAATTCTTAACTGAAAATTTTTCTGACCAAATCCTTATTTCCTGAGAATTGTAATCGGTAGATTTAAAATTCTTTACTACCTGAACAATGTCATCGACTGTTTGCTCGTCAAAAAATGCTCCAGTTTTTCCTTCGATAACAGTTTCGGTTGCCCCGCCCTTGCGATAAGCAATTACTGGACGTCCTGCTGCCATTGATTCAACTGCGGTAATGCCAAAATCTTCTTCTTGTGGATTGATAAAAGCTTGGGCGTGGCGATAGAGCTCTGCTTTTTCTTCATCACTAACACGACCTAAAAATTCAATATGGGTAGCATCGTCAGCAATCTTCTTTAATCTCTCCAAATCGACACCATCGCCAAAAATCTTCAGGCGGTAATCTGAGCCTAGTTTTTTAAAGGCCTCAATCACAATATCTACGCGCTTATACGGCGCCAAGCGACAACCAACCAAAAAATACTGCTCAATCTTAGCTTGCTGGGTAATATCAGCGACTTTAAAATGCTCGGTTTCAACTGGCGGATAAATAACTAGAGACTCACGGCGATAATATTTCTGGATGCGCTTCTTAACTGTTTTGGAATTAGCAATATATAAATCAACTCTATCCGCGGCTGCTCTGTCCCAAAGACGAATACGATTTAAAATTAATGAAATTATTTTCTTGAACCATTTATTATATTTGAGTTCATTAATATATTGATGGGTATCACTCCAAAGATATCTAGTTGGAGTATGGCAGTAACAAATATGCAAAGTATCTGGCGAGGTAATTACTCCCTTAGCAAAAGAGCTGGTGTCAGAAATTACTAAATCATAGCCGCGCAAATCAAAGAACTCGACCGCAATCGGCATAAAAAATAAATACCATTGATAATGTTTAACGCCACCGGGTAGTTTTTGAATAACTGAAGTCTCAATCTTGCGATTCTTGAAATATTTATTTACATTCTTTTTTTCGTAAAGAAGCGTATAAATAGGTGCTTCCGGAAACATGTCTGCTAGTACTTTCAAAACTTTTTCTGCTCCACCATCTTGAGCAAGATGGTCATGTATTAAAGCTACTTTCATATTTTATTCAGCTGAGCGATGTTTAAATACCGCAAGTGGTGTCTTAAATAGAATCGAAATATCAAGCATTAAAGACCAGTTCTCAATATAATAAATATCAAGCTTAGCCTCCTCTTCAAATAAAAGATCACTGCGACCAGAAACCTGAGCTAAGCCAGTAATTCCCGGTTTAATAGTTAAAGTTTTGCGATGATAATTTTCGTATTTTGCCACTTCTTCTGGCAGATGAGGACGAGGGCCAACTAGGCTCATGCGTCCAGAAAATACTAATAATAATTCAGGCAATTCATCAATCGAGTAACGGCGCAAGAATTTCCCTACTCTAGTAACACGCGGATCATCCTTAATTTTAACCATTGGACCATCGGTTCTAATATTACGATCAGCTAACTCCTTGTAACGCATACTGTCGGAGTTAGGAATCATAGTGCGAAACTTCAAGTATTTAAAAGGCTTACCGCCCTCCCCAACACGATAAAGATATGAACCATCATCACGGCGAGAAAAGAAAACTGGTCCACGTGAATCAAGCTTAATCATCAGAGCTGCTATTAACATAATCGGAGACAAGAGTAAAAGCAAAATACTAGAAACAATAATATCAAAAAATCTCTTATAGACACGACCCCAGCCATCAAGCGTGGTACGCTTAACTTCGATAATCGGTACACCAATAACTTCAGCGACTTCAGTGCGCAGAACCTTAACCTCTAATAAATCAGCGACATAGCGAAAAGTTATATGATTTTCATTGGAAAAATCGTACAAGCGCAACATTTCTGCTTTGCTTAAATTAGGATCGCCCTGAATTATTTCATCAACATTTTTTTCTTTAATAAATTCCAAAACTTCTTGAGCTGTTTCTAAAGAAAAGTCACGTAAACGCTTGACCACTTCATAACCTGCCTTTTTGTTACTAGAAAATTCAGCCATTAAATTTTCAGTCGTCTTAGAATTACCAACGAGAACAACTTTGCGGACACCAATACCATAAACAAACAAGCGTCTTTGTAGCCAACGAATAAATACGTGGGCAATAGAAACATAGATAACTGCAAAAACAAAACCAGCTAAAACGATAAAGCGCGAATCAAATAAATCACGTTGAAAGAAAATAATAATTGCCACTAAAGCAAAACCAGAGGCGCAGGCGATTAAAATGCGACGCATCTCTTGGGGCAACTTACGGGCGGAAGTAATTTGATATAAACCAGATAACGCAAAAATAGCTATCCAAAGGATAGCAATCATAAGTAGCGAACTAAAATACTCAGAAAAAGGTAAATTAAAAATAACCGGACGCCAGCTCACGGTCCAATCAGAAAAACGAAGGTAGTAAGCTGAAATTCCGGCCAAGACGAGCATGGCAAAATCAACCGGAATAAACAGGACTGAAAAAAATAGTTCTGGTTTTTTCATATATAGATTTATTGAAAGTATTGCTATCAAGGCAGCTGTAAGCCGGATTCTGTTCTAGGCGATCATTTATCTAGGCCCATCATTACTGATGGGCTCAAGCGAGCCACTTTTCTTCAACAGCGAACTGCTGAGTTTGCTCTTGCTTCTGATAGGGTTTACCATGTAACCTCCGTTGCCGAAGGGCAGAACCGATAGCTCCCGAAGAAACACTCAGCTCCTTTTCACCTTTCTTTCGCCTAAGGCGAAATAGTATTGTCTCTGTGGCACTTTCCCTTGACTCTTCGACTTTACCGAAAGAGCCCGGTGGGCATTACCCACTATCATTTTTTGCGAAGTCCGGACTTTCCTCTCTCTTTAATATAAGCTAAAAAGAGTAACCGCCCGCTCACCCTGATAACGGTTAAATACTACAATAAAAGCCAAAAAAAAGCAAGCCGGGGAGCTAAGGCTCAACCCGGCTACTAGTGAATATTTCCTCTATTTGCAAAGGCGTTAAACTGCCTTCCCAGATACCTAAATCGTCTAACTCTATGCTATTTAACTCATTCCTTATCAATAGCTTGTCAGGGTGCTCCCCATCTTTTAACCAATAGAAAGGAAGTTCTCGTTTTATCTCACCATCAACATACATTTTCAATTCATAATGATAGGAGTCATAAGTTAAAGCAAAGTGATGCCAATTTTCATCAAAAGGCACATCAACATCTTGACCCTCACTAAAAATACCATAAGCGTTATTAAAATAAAAACCTCGACGATAGTGGTCAGGAACTAAACCAAGTTTATTGTTGTGCTCTTTTTGCAAAGAAATGATTGATCTTCCCTCTTGTGGATAAAATCGACTACGCCACCAAAAAGCAAGTGACATATCTTTACTAGCCAATGGTTCTTTTAAGTTTACAGATAAATCTTTGCCCCAACTATTTAGGAGGGCGGTATTATTAACTCCTCGCCAAACCCAGGAATTTTGTGGCACAGCCAATCTTAGTTCGGCAATTTCATCGATCGCCTCTGTCCCGCCACCTTCATTAACTAATTCGTGCCCCTCATTAAAATTCCAAAAATATTTTAATTCAGCTGGTTTTTGGAGACTACGACTAATATATGGAGCAAACGGAGCTGCTTGTTGCCAATTAGCCGCTATTTCAGTCGGCAAAAGTGCTATATCCCATAATACTAATTCATCAACAATAACAGAATACATGTCGCCATATATTTCTAACTCATCAAAATTATTTGGTAGCGTCTCCACAAAAGCTTGGCGATATTTTTCCACACCATCAAAATAAACCGCCCAATAACCTTGTTCTTTATCAACTACCAGAGAAAAGTTATGCCACTTATCATCTAAAAATACAGGGGACCCCCAATAACGCCAAGCGGAGTTCGGCAAACCTTCGATTTGAAATAAGCCCTGCTCTAAAACCAGCCAAACATTTTGACCACTAGCATTTTTCAATCTCAAATTTAATCGAGCATTACCGGGCGACTCACCAGCATCGCGATAATAAAAACTGATTGTGGTTTTATTTAAATCTATATTCTGAATTAATACTGGCTTGAATGCATTATAATTATGACGCAGTCCTAGTCCGCAACCAAATCTACCGACTTCATGTTGAATTTCTCCGTAACATTCATCAAAGTGCCAAAGACCAGAAATATTATTAGAATTAATTGGCACAGGACTAGTGAAGGCAACAAAGTCTGCAGGCGCCTCTGCGTCCTGCTCATCATTATTTTGGCTATCATCTTCACCGTTATTCTCATCATTATTTTCGTTATTGTTTTGGTTATTGTTTTGGTTATTGTTTTGATCATTATTATCGTTATTCCCCGAGTCTTCCCAGGTTACACTAGGATCGCTAATAACTTGTAATCGAAAATCTAAGCTATTATCATTTTTACT
>CAYGOK010000001.1:30946-41722 GCA_964351585.1 uncultured Gammaproteobacteria bacterium
CACTAGGATCGCTAATAACTTGTAATCGAAAATCTAAGCTATTATCATTTTTACTCCCCGTCCTGTCTAGAAAATAATTATCACTAATAATGGGAGCCGGAGCCACTCCCTGAAAATACTTAGCCGCACCAAAACCAACGGCATCAACAATATCAGTATCAGCACTAGAACTAATAGGTCCTTTGCCTAAATAAATGGTATAGCCGTTGCCGGTCCAACTAAATTCCTGACGCGTAATAACAGCATCAGCCATATCAAGATAATACTGAGAGGCATCGTCTCTTACTAATAAGTAAAAACTTTTAGCTTTAATCACTGTTCCCTTCGGATAATAACCATCCGCCTCATTACCAATTCTAACTATTAAGCTAGGGTCTTCAGCGGTTTTAGTCTTTTCTAAGCGAAAACCTTCTTCTGCTAAATCAAAGTCATAATCTAGAGGATTATAGAGCTCAATAAAATCATTATTATCGGTAGCGTAGATTTTACTTATAAGAGCAGTGGTTGGCGCAGATGAAACTGGTGGCACCTCCGTATTATTAGACCCCGGATTATTAGCCGTCGCTACTGGCTTAACACCAATCGATATTTTAGATGATATATTATTAGTCGGAGAATATTCAATTTTAGTAGTTACGTTTGTCGGTTTAGTGGTCGCGCTAGGACTAGCCACTGGATTAGTAATTTTAGTAATAGCCGTCTTTAGAGTTTGCGATTTTTGAGTAGCTGTTTTTGGAATAATCTCAGAACCAGCTTGAGCAATTTTTACTTCTTCCGACTCAACCTTATGGCTATCAATCTTTCCGGATTGAACGAGAGGGTCATTAGCGGTGGATATCTTAAGAGATCCACCTGATTCCCTTGATGTTTCTGGAGCAACTTTGGGCGCAATATTTTCTGTTTTTAAATTATTTTCTTTTTCCCGAATATGAACTTTGGAAGCAGTGTTTATTTTAACAGTCGGCTGGGATACGACATCGTTAGACTGGCTTAAATTATTACTATTTGCATCAACTCTATTATTTTCATTAGTTAAAACAAATTCATTAGAACTTTTCTTACCAAATAACGCTTGGGAAATACTACTTGCTACATCTTTTGCTTTACTTACTATTGTTTTAACAGCTGAAGCCGGATTATTTATTAAGCTCCAACGCAGTAAAATTCCTAGAACCGGAGTCTTGCCTCTGATTTCTTTTGCGTCAAAACTTGAAGATAAATTTATATCAATTTTTTCATCCTTTAAAGAAGGCTGAATCATCTGAGTATATGGTAAGAAAAAATAACGCTCGCCACGGTATTCACGTCCTGCATTATAACCAACAACCTCTGGAAGTGGTAATTTCAAATCTTCTCGGCGAGCAATTTTAGAAAATTCTTTACTTCTAGATACACAATCACCCTCATCATTAACTATTTCTCGATTATCAAAACCGTCTGGCGTAATATCTATTTTATATTTTTCAGGGTCATAAACTAAAGAAGTAATATCGCCGGGATTAACAATGCCAGCACTTTCATATACTTTTTCTGTTAAACCAACGCAAGTCCAATCGCCATCGCCAGGTCCTTTTTGTTTTTGAAAATCAAAATCATAACCAAAATCGGCGCCCACTAAATTTTTCGCAATCGTAACTGCTTTTAATCTATCAAGCGCACTAGCTTTCCTAGGTAGTCTAGCTGCAATCAACTCTTCCCCGAGTGCTTCGTTAACAAAATATTTAGCTGGAGTTTTAACAATTCCGCCCGCCAAAGCCTCGACAATATAGTTCTCACCATTCTCACTACCAATATATATACCAGCGTGTCCAGGATTAATTCCTATTAAAATACCATTTTCTATTTCTAATAATGGATGTTTACTGTAACCAAACATTTTTCCGTCGTTAGTCGTGCGATAAACAATTGTTCCCGGGGTTAAAGCTTGAGTAATATTTGGCGGTGATAAAATAAAACAGGTTGCAATAATTACGAAACTATTTCGTCCTATTAATGAAAGTATGGTTTTAAATTTTGTCATATATAAGAAAATAATATACCAAAATTAATTAAAATATTTTTCCCACTCAGCTTCTTCAACTTCTGGGTAGATATATCCCGCCTGACCCCAGCTAACCATTAAATCAGTGATTAATAATTTAATAACTGGCTCAGATGATTCTAAATATATTTTATCCGCTTGAATTAAAACTTCTTCAGGAAAAAGTTGATAGTATTTAGAGAGTAAAAATATTAATGATGGTTTTAATGCCTCATCTATGTCCTCAGATAAAATTAAGGGAGAAAGACGATTTATCTGCTCAACTTGCAAATAACCATTGCCATCCGGAAAGATATTCAATGACTTAATAGCTTCCTCCTTTAAACCTCTCCCTGATGAGCCCTCAAGTATAGCAAAATAATAATCTATTAAATCTGGCTCAGCGATGCGTGATAAAACTGAACGAATAATTAAAGCTTTAATTTCTTCTTGACCTTCTGGATTAGCTAGATAATCTACTAAAAAACTAGGTGGCTCTTTGAGGTCGTAGGCTAAATTTATTATGGCAAGTAGTTCCTGGTAAAAATCTATACTAGGATTTTCATTTGAGCTATTAATTTCAAAATAGCTAGCCATATCTTCTAATAATTTATCATTCGTTAAAAGGTCGGAAGCAATTTTTTCTCTTCTTAACAATCTTTCCTGCCTACACGCCTCGTGACATGGACCCGTTTGATCAGTAGATTTTTTTAAAGCTAAGAGCTCAACTCGAGCGCTACCAACAGAAAGCGTTGGTAGTAAAATTACCAACATGAGCAATACTAAAATTGATACAATAATATAGACACGACGATAAGCGGCACGCCGCCCTTCGCTACGCAGAGCTAAAAGACTTCGTTTAGAATGAAATCTGCCCCACAGGCGGGAGGCAGCGGCCGCTATTTTTTTTATCGCCTTCATACACATAAAAATTATTTATTTAGTACTTTACCAAAGTAACCTTCGGCATAGACAATATAACAAATGACCCCTGACCAATATCTAACCTACTTATCAAGAAAAAATAAAAAAACCCGTTTACCAAAAGATAAACGGGCCAACTCAACCTGAACTTTTCGTCCTTCCTTTAAATATTAGAGAACGACTACAGTTCTCCGAAAATTTTCCGGAAGACGATCGGCATCAAAAAATTTAATTTCTTTAGATTCTTCAAATAAGAACCAAGGAACCTCACCATGGATGTCATCCATGACTTTACCAACGCCCACACAAAGAGAAAGGTTGTCTTCCTCGTCGAGTACAAATTCACCCGGGGCATGTTTGTATCTATTCTGATCATAGTTAAGACTTATTTCCTGTTTAAAATTCTGAGCTAGGACATAAATCTTACCGCGAGTAGCATGAGGTATAATCAACTTCTCTAATCTTTTAGCCAACGATTCCTTGCGTTCTGCTAATCTGACACTTTTTTCTGCTATTTCCATTTCTATTGTTTTTTTTGATGAAATTTAAAAAGAACGTTGATATATGATAGCAAAGAAAAATACTAATGTCAATGAAGTAGGATTTATCTTTTCTTCAAATAAGCCTGGCGCTGTTTTTCTGGAAGATGCTCAATAGCATAACGAAGCGCTGTTCTTGGTATATTAGCTAAATTTTTGTCCAAAAAAAGTAGTAGCTCATCTCTGCTTACCCTCTTTCCCATTTCTCGTAACATCCAACCAACGGCCTTATGTATTAAATCATGTTTATCACGCAATAACTTCTTAGCAATAACAACAGTCTCTTGGTGACGTCCTTGATAAATAGAGTAAAAAGTAGATAACATGGCGATTCGCCTTTCCCAAAGATTTTTTGAATCAGCTAAAGAGTGAAGCGTTTCAAAAACTTCAACTGATAGGCGCTTAGGCAAATGACGAAAAAAATAATGACCTAAAATTTTAGGCGTACTTAAGTCTACTAAGTCCCAATTGTTAACTGCTTTTAAATTTTGTAAATAAAATTTAGCAATTTCTTCCTGACGAGCTTCATCAGCTTTTTCGTATTGTGAAACTAAAATTAAAAGCCCAACTAAACGATGTTCATGAATTGGACTCGCTAATAATTTTTTTATATCAGCAAGGCTGGCCAGTCGGTATTTTTTTGCCAACTGTCTTTGAACTGGGACTTTTATTCCTAAAAAAATATCACCCTCACCATACTGCCCTGGTCCGGTCTTAAAAAAACGGCTCAGGTTTTGACCCTGTTCCTTGTTAGCGAAACTTTTCATCTCAGCTATAATTTGAGAATAAATTTTCATAACTAATAAAAATATTAATAATGATAATCTTTACCTTTAATAATACTGGCAGCACGATACAGTTGTTCTAATAGAATAACCCGTGCTAACTCGTGCGGAAAAGTTAAGCGCGACAAAGACAGGGTTCGATAACTCTTACTTATCACAGGGTCAAACCCCAGGGTACCACCGACAACAAAAACGATTAATCTAGCGGGCTTTTCCAGCCAGGTTGCTAATTGTGGCGAATCCAGCTCTTCTCCGGCCTCAGATAATAAACGAATATCTGCTTCAGGATAACGTCGCAAACATTCTAGTAAGCGCTGACCTTCTATTTTTTTAACCTCATCCTTATTTTTTTTCGAAAATGACTCAGCCTTTAATTCTTCAATTTTAATACGAGCATAAGGACGCAAACGTTTTAAGTACTCTTGAGCAGCTGCTTGCCAAGTTATATCTTTTATCTTGCCAAAAGCAATAATGGTAATATCCAACATCTTATTGCTGATAGAAATATCGTAACTTTTGATTAAAGGTATCGACTTTTACATTATAAGAACGAATTTCGTCATTATTACTTAAAGTATCACGAGTGGCCATGATGTCTTGATATAAATTAAAAAGTTCCGCTGCCTGCTCTCTAACTAAAAATGCGCGCTGGTAAGTCTTACCTGTCGTCTTGTTTAAAACTTCGATCTTTCCTAATTTACTTTCAACAAACAATTCGTTAAAAGCATAGTCGCCAGACGTTGCTTGACCGTTAATACTGTTAGGAATAACGCCAATTGGAAAATAATTAGTTGTCTCTACATAGCAATAACCGGAACCAGCTAAAGAATACTCCAGCGGACAAGAAATACCAATCGCGCTATGATTAATCTCAGGAAAATCCAGGACTGCTGCACCGTAACCTAGCTGACGCAAGATTTTATAAGCTAAAAAGGTTGTATCAGAGCAAACTCCTTGATTTAAATATAGAGTTTCATAAGGGTAAAAGGGCTCCCTATCGGCAGCGTCAGCTTTAGTTTGATCATAAGGAATATATTGAATTACAGCTAAGACCGCTTCTACCACTTCATCAGCTGACCAATTATTAATGACAGCTAACTGATTTATATTAGCAACTAAATCTTTAATAGCTACATCCCCTGATTTTGTGGTTGTTAAAAACATGTTATAAAAAGCTTCACGTAAATTTGGTGGCGGACTATCAACTAAATAGGTATAAACCTTGTCAGCTGAGCTATAATTCTTATAAACAGTGGAAGATAATGACAAGGAAGTGGTAAAAGAAATATTCTTATATTTAAACTGATAACTACGCTGCTCAGCGTTAGCCACTGGCACAGAACTAATTGGCGTAGTAAAAGTGGTACTGGTTGTTACTGAACTACCAATAGTTATCTTTGCCAAATCAGTATTAGTAATTCCTAGTCCAAAGCTCCGAATAACATTAAAAGCATCAATCGGACGCCCAAGATAATGAAGTCTTAGAGTTAACGGTTCAACATAATAAGCCTGTCCCTTATCTTGAACCTTCAGTAAAATTCTTCCTGCTAATCTAGTTGGCGCTTTAGAACTTAAAAAAGAATTTAAATCATTATTAGAAACCCCTAAACCAAAGGCGCGCATAATTTGAAAAGCGTCATCGGGGCGACCTAAGTAATAACGCCGACTATCAAGTGGATTAACGTACCAGGCTTGACCCTTATCTTGAACTTGCAACAAAATACGACCATTCAATGTGGCCGCCTGAACTGAGGGGGTAGACAATAAAAAAGCAAAACTAAAAATCAAGCTAAGAATTAACGAATATGTAATTAACTTATTTTTTATCATAATCAAACAAGGTGATAAACATATCTTTATTGGGTGGCTCTGGCAAGTGGTTGACGCTATTGATATAAACAATCTTGATATAACCGTGACTATCAATAATAATCTTACTAATAGAAGACTGAAATATTTCTAAAGATAGGAAACCAATAATATCAGCATTTAAAATTCCTGTTAATAAGGATTTTATAAAATTTCCATGACCGAAGATGGCCACCTTCTTACCTCTACATTCGCGAAAAATTTCCGCTGTTGCTCTTCTAGCCAGAATCTGCATCTTATCCAATTCTTTATCTAGCACACGATGACTTACCAAACGTTTCTCTCTCTCCTTTTCTGTCATGTTAAAATATTTCATCTTATACCAATGAATCCAATTGAATTCATTAACTCGAGGATTAATAATAACCTCTTTTTTAACCTTTTTTGCAAACAGAGCAGCCGTCTCTTGAGCGCGTCTTAGTTCACTAGAATAAATTATATCTACCTTAGCTTTAAGCAAACGTTTTGTTAGATAGTCGCGCTGCTTTAAGCCTTGACTAGATAAAGGCATATCCCTATCACCAAGCTTTTTTTCTAACCGGTAATTAGGATGGCAATGACGTATTAATAGAATTTCAGTATACGGACCCTTAGTTTTGGGCTGTATCTTGGCGTAAGGATTTTTGTACATACTATTCTTGTAATAATGACTCCGCTTGGTGCCAGTTGAATAAATTTAAACAGGCTGAGACAAAATCAGCACGCCTATTCTGGTAATCGAGATAATAAGCATGTTCCCAAACGTCAACTGTTAGAAGTGGCTTAACGCCTTGAGTTAAAGGATTATCAGCATTAGCGGTTTTTATAATTTCTAAACCCTCTCTACCTAAAACCAACCAGGTCCATCCGCTACCAAATTGCGCTAGAGCAATGGCTTTAAATTTTTCTTTAAATTCGTCCAAAGAACCGAAGGCGGAATTTATCATGGCCAACATCGACTCACTTAATTCATGATGAGACGGATTGGCTGATAGGCTCTGCCAAAAAAAATCATGATTATAAACCTGAGCAGCGTTATTAAAAACCGCAATTTTGGTAGCGTCGCCATGAGCTGCCTTAATCACATCTACTAAAGGAACATTTTCTAACTCTGTGCCGGCTACTAATTTATTCAAGTTATCAACGTAAGCTTGGTGATGTTTACCATAATGGAACTCTAAAGTGCGGGCAGAAATATGTGGCTCAAGAGCGCTAGGCGTAAATGGTAAGGGCTTCAGTTCAAACATATGTTTATAAATTATTTAAATTAATTAATTAATATATTTTATTGCAGTTTTAAAACTTTAAGGGCTCGCCTCCTTGCTCGATAATCAGGAATAGTTTTGGCCACTAGCGACCAAAAAGCGGGCGAATGATTGAATTCTAATAAATGACAAATTTCATGCACAACCACATAATCTGCTAATTCCGGCTCAATCAAGGCTAAACGATAGTTAAAGTTTAAATTTCCTGCCTTTGAACAACTTCCCCAACGAGTCCCCTGATTCCTAATACTAATACGACCAACCTTAACTCCGTACAACTCACTAAACACCCCTACCCGAGCCTGGACGAGCCTTCTTGCCTCCTGGCGATGCTCCTCATATCTTAACTTCGATGCTTGAGTAATTTTGCGCCTTTTCGGCCTAACCCAAATTACTATGCGCTTAAACATTGCGGCGGCGCAATTGACCACAGGCAGCTGAAATATCAGAACCAAAACTTAATCTAACAGTTACCGGAATACCTTTTCTCTCTAAAGCTTTTCGGAAATCTTCGATAGTCTCGCGAGAAGATGCCTGAAAACGACCAGTTTCGTTATATGGAATTAAATTTAATAAATATAAAGGCTTATTCATTAGTCCCGCTAAAATTTCAGCATCATTTTCTGAATCATTAACACCTTTAATCATTAAATATTCAAACATCACGCGTCGTCCCGTTTTACGAATATAAGCATCAACCGTTTTAAATAATTCGGCCAGTGTGTGTTTTTCAGCAATCGGCATTAAACGACGACGAACAACATCATTAGTGGCATGCAAAGAAATTGCCAAATTAACCTGAAGCTTTTCGCCCGCTAGACGTTTTATACCTTCAATAACTCCCGCCGTAGAAACTGAGAGACGACGTGCACCAATATTCATAGTTTCTGGATCATTAATAAACTTAACCGCTTTAATAAATTCTTGGTAATTTAAAAACGGCTCACCCATACCCATAAAAACAACATTATCAACTTTTTCCTCCTTACCTTGAGCTTTAAGAATTCGTTGCCAAAATATTAACTGTTCAACAATTTCCTCAGAAGATAAATTACGCTTAAAGCCCGAGTCTCCAGTCGCACAGAAGGCACAATTCAAGGGGCAGCCAACCTGACTAGAAACACAAACTGTATGACGAGGTTCCTTATCTTTCCCTCTCTGACTAATTAAAACAGTTTCCACTGTTTCGCCGTCTTCTAGAGTAATCAAGGCTTTACGACTACCACTATGGCCACCCGAATCTAGTACTTGAGCATCTATTTCCAATGGACAAGCTAATTTTAATTCTTCTCTTAATGCTTTAGGCAGACTTGAAGCTTCGTCCCAAGAAGAAATATAATCTTGAAATAAAAAATGCTCAACTTGTTTAAAGCGATATTTAGGTTGGTCAGCTAAAATGCTAGATAATTTTTTTAAATTCATATCAGTAATAATTTATTATAAAGCAAGTAATTTAATCTTAACAATTTCACTGCGACTTGAGGTGCGAAGTGGTGGCCCCCAAGTTCCCAGGCCGCCATTAACTATCAAAGAGAAAGTTTCTTTTTGATATAAACCATATACACTCCCCTTATAAGCTAGTCTGGCTAAAAAATTAAAAGGAAATAACTGACCGCGATGAGTATGACCGGATAATTGTAAATCAATCCCTGCCTTAGCAGCTAAATCCATATTCTTTGGTTCATGGAATAATAATAAACTAGGGTACTTTTCGTTATAACCTACCTGATCTAAGATACTCTCATAAAGATCAAAGTCCTGATTAAAAGAATAGTTAATGCCAATAATTTGCAGACCATCAACTAATTCCATTTTATCATCCAAGATTGTAACCGGATTCTCTTTTAATAATTCGTGAACACGATTAAAACCCAAATATAAATCGTGGTTTCCAAAAGCGTAGTAAATTCCTTTAGGCGCTTTCAATTTTTCGAAGGGGGTGTTCATCCAAGAAAAATCTGACTCCATGCCATCAAACAAATCTCCAGTAATAAAAACTGCTTCAGGTTCCAAATCGTTAATTTTATCCATGATTCTGGCAAAGTAACGTTTACGATAAACTGGACCAAGGTGCACATCAGAAATTTGTACTATCTCCTTGCCTTGCCAGGCTAAAGGCAAGTCCTTAATTTTTACTTCATACTCCTTAACTCTAGGCGAAAAAGCGCCAAATAAACCATAGGCAGTTAAAGCCACTGTTAAGACTATTGTTAAAGCGGAAATTTGCCAAGGTAATAAAGGATAGCCAACTCGATCTAAAGCGTACTTAAGAATAAAAATAAAAGCGGCTACTAGTAAAAAATTTACTAGCACGCCGATACCAAATCCAGACAATATGTAATACCAGCGCGTTACTAAATTATCAATTCGATGAATTAACAAAGAGGAAAGAATCGCACTAACAAATAAAGCGAGCATGGCGCTACCAACGACTATTCTCGAAGTTAGCGAGACTAAACCAAAAAGCTTAATTGCGGCTAAGCCCATTAAAAAATGCCCAAAAAGTAGGACTAAAGCTGAAACTGCAAAAAATATTAGTTGCATCATATATGAAAAGGAAATTTAGAAAATATTGCCCCGTCTCCTAGTTCAGACGATATTTCCATTAACCGATTATACTTAGCGGTGCGCTCTGAACGCGCCGGCGCACCAGTTTTAATTTGACCAGTCCCCATAGCTACGGCTAAGTCGGCAATAAAAGTATCCTCAGTTTCACCGCTACGATGAGAAATCACTGAAGACATTCCCGCTTGTCGGGCTAATAGAATTGCTTCAACTGTTTCAGTTAAAGTGCCAATTTGATTAAGCTTAATGAGAATTGAGTTACTAGCCTTCTCTTCAATGCCTTTTTGTAAACGAGTGACATTGGTTACATAAAGATCATCGCCGACTACCTGAACTGTGTTACTATTTTTTATCATGAAATTTTTAAATCCATCCCAATCATCTTCTGCAAAAATATCTTCCAAAGAGTAAATAGGAAACTCTGCCTGAAGACCAGCATAAAAATCAGCCAACTCAGCACTATTAACTTCTCTGCCTTCTTTATTAAGATGATACTTCCCGTCTTGATAAAACTCAGTAGCAGCGGCATCAATTCCAAAAATAATATCACTGCCTAAATTATAACCAGCAAGCGTTACTGCTTCAGCCATTAATTCAAAAGCTTCACGATTACTCTTAACAGCGGGTGCAAAACCACCCTCATCACCAACAGAAATTCCATAACCAGCCGACTTTAGAGTTTTTTTGAGCGCCTGATAAATTTCGGCACACATCCTAACTGCCGTTGCCATATCTTTGGCGCCAACTGGTAAAATCATGTACTCCTGAATATCTGTTGCCCAATCAGCGTGCTTGCCACCATTTAAAATATTCATCATTGGCATCGGCAA
>CAYGOK010000001.1:41822-67583 GCA_964351585.1 uncultured Gammaproteobacteria bacterium
GCCACCATAGCGCGCCTTATCGCCATCACGAAGCTCAACTGCTTCATAGCTACCAGTTGAAGCGCCACTTGGAACCATCGCTTGCCCACTGGCACCATTATCAAGAATTACTTTGGCGGACACCGTTGGGTTTCCTCTTGAATCCAGGACCTCGTATGCGTTAATAGCAATTATTTTCATAGTATTAAAGTATTGCCAATTGATTAGATACTAAGACATGCCTTAGTAATATAACGCTCGGTTCTATCAATAACCTTTTTTAACATTTTTACTGCAGCTAAAGCATGATCACCGACTGCAGTTTCATCAGATAACATAACAACATCACCACCATCCATCACTGCGTTGGCAATATCGCTAACCTCAGCTCTAGTTGGACTAGGATTTTTAATCATCGAGGTCATCACTTGAGTGGCGATAATTGTTGGCGTCTTATGCCAATGGGAATGTCTAATTAAATTCTTCTGGACAATTGGTAATTCCTCAATCGGAGTTTCAATGCCTAAATCACCGCGTGCAATCATAATCGCGTCAGAAACTACAATAATCCTATCAATATTTTTTAAGGCAATACCGCGCTCAATTTTAGAAACAATTTTAACTCCGGATTTCTTGCCTAATAATTTTTTTAATTTAATAACATCATTAGCGGTTTGCACAAAAGAAAGACCAACGTATTCCATGCCTGCCTTTAAGCCAAATTTAACATCCTTTATATCCTTAGGAGTTAGACCGCCTTTACGCATATTAGTATCAGGGACGTTGATGCCTTTATTTGAAGTCAAAACTCCTCCATGAATAACCTCAGCAGTGATTGTCTTGCCCTTAACCTGTTTAACTGTTAAAGCAATTTCGCCATTACACAAAAACAAAGGCTGATTCTTTTTTATATCCTTATGCAATTCAGCACTATCAATTGGAATTGGTCCACCAATCTTATAAGGTAATTTAGAATAAATAAAATTATAAACCTCGCCATCCTGCATCACAATTCCCTCGGCCGGCATCTTGCCTACGCGAATACGAGGACCTTGCAAATCAAGCAACATCGCAATTTGACGATTCTCCTGCTTATTAAAGTCAGTGATAATTTTTCTAATTCTTTTATATTGTTCCTGGTTAGCGTGAGAAAAATTTACTCGAACAATATCTACGCCGGCTTTAAGAAGGCTAATAAGCACTTCTGGGCTTTCGCTTTTTGGTCCGATGGTGGCAATAATCTTGGTCATAATGAATATAATATAAAGTCGCCAATAAATTTCGCGACGAGAGTAGTATAAAGCAATTTAGGCTTTTAATCAAGGTTTTTTAATAATTTTTGATAGAATTCTAGGTTATTTAAACTAGCCAAACGTTGTCCTAAAGCTTCATTAAGGCGAAAAAGATGATGCAAATAAGAGCGGGAGTGTAACCTTAGGTCAGAAATTGAACTATTTTTATTTATTGGCGTAAAATTCCTAACAAACTTAGCATTGGAAATATTAATAGTCTCGTAGCCCGGGAGCTTTTTGGCAAAAAATAACTTGCCATGACGCCCTTCTCTAGTAGGAATAACACAATCAAACATATCCCAGCCTAAACGAGCACAGCGCACAATATCCTCTGGAGTGCCGATTCCTAAAGCAAAGCGCAAAGCATCTTCGGGAACAAAACTGGCAGTTTGCCTAATTACTTCTTCCAAAAAATTACCATCCTTATCGACTGGACGAGCACCAAAACCATAACCATCAAAACCAATTTCAATTAAAGCTCGTGCGCACTTCTCGCGCAAATCAAGCTCTGCCCCGCCCTGAATTACTCCAAAAATAAGCGGACGCTTAACACTAGATAAACGGCGTTTTTTTATTTGACGTAGATATTCAATCTTACAACGCTTCGCCCAAGCAATAGTACGTGCCACTGCTTTTTCTAAATCAGGTCTTGAAAAATCATTAGGTGGGCAGTCATCTAAACAAACCATCATATCAACTCCTAAATCAAATTGAATTTGAATTGATTTTTCTGGAGTTAAATCATGCCAAGAGCCATCAAGTGGAGATTTAAAAGTAACTTTATCATCAGTAATCTTACCCATCTTTTTACTTTTATGAATCAAGGAAAAAACCTGAAATCCACCAGAGTCAGATAAAATTGGACCGGACCAACCAGAGAATTTATGAATTCCTCCGGCTTTCTTAATTGTTTCTAGACCAGGCTGCAGATAAAGATGAAAGGTATTAACCACTAGGGCCTTGGTGCCAGTTTTTTTAACATCAGCCGGTGACGCCAACTTAATAAAACCCCGAGTGGCATCTGGCATAAAGAACGGCGTTTGTAGAACGCCGTGGGCAGTCTTTATTTTTCCATGCCGTACGCCCTGACGGCTAACGCTGGTTAACTTAAATAATTTATCATTCATAAAATCTATTCAATACGACCAGAATTATTCAAACTAGCAATATCATCATCTTCTAGCTTAGTAGTTTTTGGACCTGATTTATCAGTAATAACTGCTTGCGTTTCATTATCAGTAGCCATCACCGAAGCTCCAGGAGATAAGACTAAAATTTTATTTAAATCATTTTGTGATGGCGTTAATGAAATAGAGAAGGCAGCATCAACTTGATAAACAGAGATGGGCAGACGGCCAATATTCCAAACAACGACATGACGATCACTATCATAAAACAAATCACCAACAGTTTTTTGTTCATTGCCCAGCCAAGATACATATCGAGGTAAATTAAGAACTACTTCCGCCTGGCTTAATTCATGGATATTATTCTTAACGGTCCAATAAACACGAAAGCTACTAGTTTCGTTAACTTTAGGCGGCAAAGGACCAGAGCCAACCGGCGCATTATCATCATCAAAATATCTAATTTTTTCTACTAATGACAAGTCACTATTAAGCTTGCTAACGATATTATTACTACGATTACCTTCAGTGGTCGCTTCTTGTCCACCTGCCCCATACTGGGCATAAGCGGAAACCTCTAACGAGCGTCCAAAATATTCATCACTATACCTTCTTAAATCTATAGAAAAATTTATTTCACCTTCGTCACCTGGCTTAAGCTCAGCTAAAGCAGGAATGCTTTGCTTATTCCAAACTAGCATTTTATTATTTCTATTTTCACCACTTGTTTCCATTTTTAAAGTATTCCAGTCAAATAAAAATCCATCCAAGACTGCCATTAACACCACGTCCTGCAAATTGTCAATTCCCTTATTACTATAATTCAAAGTATAGTTTAAAGTACTGCCAAAACTAGCAGGTTGACTATTTTTTGAGCCACCAAGAAAAAGTGAAAGATTTAAATCGCTTTTCACAACCTCGGGAAAAATAGTTTTTTCAAAAAAGGCATATGTTTGTCCATCTAACAAACGTTTTTCGAGCTGAATAGTAATTTGAGGAGACTCAGTACCTTCTTTAACTTGATATAAAAAATCGAACCTACTTGCAGAAACATTCTGAGCAAGACCAGAGATTAGCCAGGAATTGGATCCATCGGGTGTAATAAGTAAGGTGCTTGAAGCTAAATCTTTTTCTTCAGATAGCCTAACGGTTACTTGTTCGGGAACGCTAAATCGTAAAATAAAATCATTAAGAGGATTAGACTCGACATCAAAGAAAGCGAGACTTATTTCGTTGTCTTGATTAACAAAAGCCAAATCTGATGATTCCACAGCAATTTGAAAACCAGTACCACTAACAGCTATGGCCTTAGAAGCTTCCTTTTTAAACTCGCTAGAAAAATTTACCGGCACATAGCTTAAGCGAGCAGATACTGCCTGCACTGATCCTTGAGGCGCAATAATTTGACCCCTAACCTCTAAAACACCACGCGCTCCGGCAGCCAGACTATCTAAAACAAAACTATTTGTACCACTCGTTGGGACTGGCTGAGCGTTAACAAAAATGAAATTCTCTGGATATTTTAATTCTACTCTCACTTTAGAGATTGCAAATTTAGTAGGGTTAAAATATTCAATTTGATAAGTAAATTCTTCGCCAGCTAAAACTTGTTCTGGAGCACTTATAGACAATTTAACCGCGGCCATATCGTTTTCTCCGGAAAAAAACTGTAAATAAGCAAAATAAGCAGCCAAGGACAAAATTACCAAAAAGAAAAGACGCTTAAACAATCTCACCATGATATTACTACCATATTGTTTGCGCATGCGCTTAACGTCAACTAATTTACCTTTCTTGTCTTGATATATTTCTTTAAGATTGGAATCAATCTCTTTTTGCCTAACTTCCCTATCAACAACGCGTTCAAAACTAGCCACCTCTTTTTCTGTTGGAACGGGGCGTTCAACAAAAGAAGACAAGCCAGAACTATTTTCTTTATCAATGTGAATTCGTTTTTTTATTTTTCTAACTTCTCTCATATTTATTTACTTAATAAAACTGAAATATATTTATCAGCTCCAATTTCTCCGACATAAGACCAACCGCTTTGCCAAAGCAAAGATTCGGGATGTTGCCAGCGCGCACTTAAACCATTTGGCGCTTTTAAAGCGGTAGAGAATTTACTAGGCTTAGCGCCTGGCTGTTTTTGAATTAGCAAAGAATAAGGATATAGTTCCTTGGCTTCAGGATTCAATAAACTATTAAGCCTGTCCAAGAAGCCATCACGAACTAAAGGGCGGAAAAAATTAAAAGGCAACTCATAGACAAACGTTATTTCTGCCGTCTGGCCAGGATCAGTCATAACCCAACCAGCAAATACTGTCTTACCGTGTTCAGTATAAATTTTAGCTCCACTTGCCTTATCAGTTAATGACAATCTTTCCTCAGCTAAAAAATCACTATCTAGCCAATCTGGGTCAGGCGTTTCAAAATATTCAGCATCAGGCTGTGAAAATCCAGAGGCAGAAATTAAACGACTACCAGCCGGCACATAAACACGAAGCCAATTAACATTACGAACTCCAGTTAGGGCTTCGTTTTTAATACCTGTATGGCCCCGATAAATTTTTAAAGTATTAACAATGCGACCATCTGGACTGACCGTGGAATTATGTTCAATTTTTTCTTCCATTTTACGATCAGATTTTTGTCCAGCAATATTCGTATTTACTACTAATATATAATCATTTTCAACCGACTTTACTTCACCGGCCCAATTACGCTTACTAACTTCAGCTTGCAAGCCTGGATCAGTAAAGTAAAATAAAATCTGCTTCTGAGCTAAATTATCTTCAAATAATGAGACAATTTTAATTAAACTATCTTTATTTAATTTCTCAGGAAGAATCTCTAAAATTCTAGCCATTAAATCACCAATAATTTTTTTCGGTTTATTATCTGGGTTATTAAGCAAATCCTGCTCAAGAGGAATAGATACTTCGATTGCCTCCACGGATTCCTTAAAATCAGTTATTACTTCTGGATGAGTTTTCTCAAGATTTTTACGCTCTACTATTTTTTGTGTAGTTTCCCAAAAATTATTACTATCAATAATAACACCGTACTCAGCCGTCATATCAATCGGTCCAGTAATTTCCAAAAGACTTTCCACTACAGTTGGCGTCAAGCTAATAACGCCGTCAACTGTTGGACCACCACTTTTATCATAGAACCACATTAAATTTTTAGCTGTCTTGGGCCAATCAGGCCACCAGTTAGCATCCCAAAAATGCCATAACGGATTAACTAACCACAATGGTTCCGGGGCCTTAACTTTTACAGTCATTCCTCCTTCTGTATCATAAGAACCACCTGCAGGTACTTCGAGATTTTTTATCTTTCCATCCGCTACATCAAGCAAAGCATAACTTCCCAAAAAACCTCCCGAAGCGCGCAATTCAGCATTGTTTTGAAAAATTAAAAGATAGCGCTTATCCCGCCCTTTACCCAACAAATCTTTAGCTTTTTTTGCTGAAGAGACAAAACTATCCAAACTAGAACTTATAGAGGCGGCTTGTTCTGACAAGACAACAAATTGCGCTCGATACTCTTCGGGTAAATTTCCAAGATTAATACTCGCAATAACTTTTTCAAGCTCCTTAGCATCACTAACAGCATCTTCGCCGTAGACAGAAAAATTTTCTAAAGCAACAATAAAGCTTTCGCCCGACTGATTATTAAAAAGACTATTAGTTGCTAGAACTAAATTTCTACCCAAGGAAGCACTTAAGGCGCCGGCTTCTAAAAATTTCTTACTCTCAGCCGCTAACTTCAATTTTGGATCCCTAGAAAGAGAAGCTAAAAATAATAAAGAATCACTAATTGCACCTAAGTCATCTTTGGCTGATAAAAAACCACTACTGGCCTCAGAAAAAGCTTGACTAGCTTCGGTAAAATCTAAAGCAGATGCCGAATTAACCGCTGTCATCATCTGGCCAACAGCCGCTTTTGATTGCGACATTACTTTCTCCTCTAAGCTAGCAATATCTAAAATATCTAGAAGAGAAAGCAATTTAAGCGGTATCACTAAAAATAAAAGAACCAAAGAAAAAGCAAATAACGATCGATACCAAGTTACTTCTCTCTCAGCTTTAGCTAATTTTCTTTTCATGGCTGGACGAAAACGAGAACTAAGCACGTTTTGCTGCCACTGCACTGCCCTTCTCCAGGTAGACTTTTTTCGCCAGAATAAAAAAACATCGCGCCAGTCTTTTTTCTTTTTCTTAAAAATTTTACTTTCAGTCACAACCGAAGATGCAGCCCGAAAAAATTCGCGACCAATATCATCTGGCAACTGTAAACTTAAATGAAAAGTTTTTTTACGACTACGTATTTCTAATTTTGGCATTAACCCTTCTCGCCAAACTGCTAGACGTTCTTCAAATGAAAGCGTCTTTTTATTTTTTAGCTCTTCTTCCTTTTCTGATTTTATAGCGGCTGCCCGCAAATCAACCACAAAACTCGAATACTGATTTCGATGACTGTCTCCTATTTTGTTGAATTGATTATTTATTTTCATTTTACAAATTACCTAAAAGTCTAAAGTCTAATATTTAACACTTCTTGATAAATCCTAAAAGTGCTATGAGCGCATTCCCACCAGTTATATTTTTTACTTTGTTGAAAACCCTTTTCTTTAAGTTCATCACGTAAAGTAACATCATCTAAAACGAGCTCGATTTTGGAAATCAAATCCTGTTTATCTTGAGGGTTGAAATAAATCGCTGCCTCACCCAAAACCTCTGGTAAGCTTGCTCGATCAGAACTAATAACAGGACAACCCTTAGCCATGGCCTCTAAAGGAGGTAAACCAAAACCTTCATAGAGTGAGGGAAAAACATAAGCTTGTGCCTCTTGATACATCACCTCTAGTTGCGCATCTGGAACATATCCCGGAAAAACTATCGGACTATTAACGTTTTCTTTTTGCCAGAGATTTAATTCACGCGCTAAATTGTGTAAGCGCTTATAAAAATAATCTTCTTTACCAACTAAAACTAGCTTTACGTCTGGTCGCGAAGGATGGAGACGACTAAATGCTTTCAATAATGTATCTAAATTTTTATGAGGATAAGCGTTGCCAACATAAAGAATAAATTTACTACCCAGATGATACTGATCTCTCATTTCTTTTGGATCAAGTTTAGCAATAAATAAAGAATCGCGACCACGTGCTAAATTTGCAACACCCTCATAAGTAACCTCCACCTTGCCCACTGCTGATTTAAATTTATTTAATATATCCTGTCGAGTAAATTCGGAAACAGCAATAATACGGCGCGCTCTGTGAATAGAAATCCATAAGACGCAACGGTAGGCTAAATTTTTCAAAACATAGACCCAGCGACTTTTAGTGGTGGCGCGCACTGTTGGAAAGTGAGTTAGAATAAGATCATGAAGTGTCATAACAAATTTCACTGGGGTCAAAATAGGAATATTAAAATGTGGAAAATGCATTAGATCTAAACGTTCCTTCCAAATATAAAATGGCATAATAAACTGTTCTTGCCATGAGTACCAACGAATATTTAATTTCACTTTTTTAATTCTTTTGCCGTCAGACGGAAATTCATCATAATTATCAGGTGATAAAAAAATAACAAAATAACAAGCCTCGGCGCCGAGAGAATTATTAATGCGAATTATATTATCAACCACTTCTTGGGTATAGCGGCCTAAGCCTTTTCCAATTGGACCATAGAAGCGGGCATCAATTCCTATCTTCATAAAACTTTTAAACAAAAGGTAAGTTGGGTGGCGGAGTCGGCTCAGTATTAGATTTTTCTTCAGCTAAGTTTTCTTTATTAGTAGCCATTGACTCACCGGTAAAAATACCTGACTTAAATAAATCTTCGGCCGGAGTAGTTAATTCACTAGCCAGTGGCAAGGAAGATGGTGCGTCTGCTTTTTTACCTGGCGCCTTTTGCATCATCGAAGCTCTAACACTAGCTTCAACCGGAAAGTGCCAAAGAGTTGCCAATTCTTCAATATTGTAAATACCAGCTGGTATACCAATGCCATCAGAACGATTTATATAACCCTGAAAAATATTATTCTTTTTTTGATTGGCACGAGAATTGACCCAAAAATAAACCGCCTTAGTCATCGTCTTCTTAACATCCGGCTTCAGATTATTTAAATCAAGCGCGCCAAATTGCTTCATATAACCAACCACGCCATTAGCTACCTTGGCTTTGTTCATCACATCCTTTTTCGCAACATAGACTACCCGAATTTTTGCCTCAAAAGAAAGTTTTGACAATTTTTCATGAACAGCCTCAATTCTTCTTTTTTCAACCGGACTCAAATCCATCATTGTCTTCGGCTTTTCTTCCTTTGGCTTCTCTGCTTCAACTTCTCCCCAAATTGGATAAATGATTTCACTAATCTCACCAAGAACTTCAACTCCTTGCATTGCTAAACCTTTTTTCGCTTTTGGTTTTCGTCCTAGAATTTTATTAATCTCATTTTCCGAATCTTTAAGCCAATCAAAGCCAATCGGTGTAACAATATACTGAAGCCACAGTTGCTCGCCTTGACGAAGTGAGCCACATAAATCCATAAGAGTTGCCATTGGGTCTTTAAACTGAGTTTCGCTCGGACCCATTTGATGTTCGAACTCTTGATAACGTTTAATGGGGTATACCCAAGGAGCGGCCTGAGTAAATTCAACACCCCAGACATCATACTCTTCGTCAGGATAGCGCTGAGGAACTGCTTGCGTATAATCTTCGACTTCAGAAATTTCTGCATCTGGATACTGTGAATAAACAGACGACTCAATTAGATTACGAAATTCTTTTGGCGTCCAAATCAAGAACTGCGTATAGCCCTCAATACTAACTACCTCATAACTAAAGCTTTTTTGAAATTTACCCTCAAACCATTTTTCAAAAAAATTAATAGAACCGTGAGCTCCGGCTAAATAAGTAAACATGTTCTCAACTGCCTTAGGTGACTGCTCATTACCTCTAGGAATATCAATAGCCAAAAGAACGGTTTTATGTGTTGCTGCCCATTTGCCAGCTATCCAAAAAAGGTACAACTGTAATACTCCCCAAATAAAAACAATGCCGATAACTATCCAGCCAAAGTTACCCAAAAATACCCAGAACATCTGTTCCGGGGGTAAATTAAAAAATCTGTCTAGGCCAGTCGTGTTTATAGTTATTTCCATACTTAATGCCTATTTTCTTATTAAAATTTTACCATATCTTAAGAAAAAAAGGAAACGATTTTTGATACAAAAAAGACCTGTCCGCGCTTACAAGGACAGGTCTTTATCTAAGCGGCTATATAGCCGTTAAAATCTAATGATTAGGGGGATTATTTCCAATCCTTTAAGCCATAGGTACCACGGCTTATTAGGACGTAACGCTCATCAAGAATCAGTTCGTTGTGAACAGTAGCTGCATTAGCTTTTTTCTTATCAAACTTCATCTCATTAATCTTATCGGCAATGGAAGTAAAGTGCATAGGCTTGCCTTCGTGCTTCAAAACTAAATAGATCTTATCATTAACTGTTTTTGGCTTTATTTCCTGCCAATTGGCGATTCCCCATTCACCGTATTTATTTTGCTCGAGGTTTTTAACCGCTTGCATAAGTGAATAAAGGATTTTATTACTATTGATTGTTGCCGCCTTATCGGGGAAAGTTTGGCTCTTAAACACAGTTTCTATATTCATAGTGCCATCTTGCATTTTTTCTTGGTGCTTAACATATGTCTCAAGCTGCTTGAGTAACTCAATCAAATCTTCAGTCTTCATGGTTTTTTTCAAACCCTCGACTTTTTCCAAGAGATGATCAGCTAATTCTTCTAAGTGGGAAATTTCTCCAGACTTTAACTTAAAAGAAGGAGTAAACTTATCACCACCGCTTACCAGCTCGAGCTCTTCGCCCATCAATTTAGAAATCAAAAAATTAAAATGATTGCGGTAAGAAGAGCGCAAAGCTTCATCTTCCAGCTTGCCAGAATTTTCTGTATTAAGCTCTAAAGAGATTACTGTTAAAATATCAAGTAAATAATCGCGTCTAATTAAGCCACCGTGCTCCTCTAAAAGATTATACACTGTGCCTTTTAGGCCGCTAATATATTGCTCTAAAGTTTCTAACTTTTTAATCTTACGAATGCTGGCTGCCTCAATTTGTCTAACTCTTTCCCGAGTCAGTTTGTGCAGACCACCAATTTTCTCCAAGGTTTCACCCTTACCTCCCTTGAGGCCAAAACGGCGAACTAAGATGTCTTTCTCTCTATCCATTAATTCAGAAAAGAGGTCATTAGAAATCTTAATAGCATCCAAACGAGACATCTCCTCGGATTTTTGCTCTTTGATGATTGTTTCCAAGATGTTTTCCATATAAAAAAATAAGCTCTTATTAAATCGGTTAAACATTCGCTCTAATTCGAGCTTTTTTTATTCTATCACAATATTTTATATTAGTCAATACTTAAGCTGCTTTTTAAGCCAGGCATAATTCTTTAGATTAAATTTCTCTAATATAAGTGAAAAAAATAACATAGATAAAGAATTCTTAACAACTAAAAGTCGACTTATAAGTGTCTCTTTTCGGTAATGCTTGACGAAAATCAAAGACTGATTCCTAAATGACCAGGACCTAATTTGTTTACTCATCGCTCGTCTATTTCTTAAAAATGACATAATTCCCCGTCCATAGAAAGCGGCCGTTCTATCATGAAAAACCTCAGCACCAGCCATTAGTTGTGAAGAAAAGCCTGACTCCCTAAGGCGATAGGCCAAGTCACAATCCTCTTTATACATAAAGAAGCGCTTGTCAAAATATCCATGTTCATCTCTTACTTTCTTTAAGGCGCTGATTCGGTAGAGACCAGCTGCCCCGGATGGGCCCAAAATGTCAGCCTGATTATATTGCCCAGAATCAATTTCTCCTTGACCCAGGTCAGTAAATTTCAAGCCAGCGTGCAACGCGATACCACAAGAATCTATTTGCTTAGTTTTTTGATTATTAGCAAAATCCCAACGCAAAATCTTAGGAGCGACTGAGCCTAAACGCTTGTCTTGGTCTAAAGCAACTACTAATTGCCTAAGCGAAGTCGGATCCAAAATTAAATCAGGATTAATCACCAAGAAATATTCCGCGCCTTTTTTAATAGCCCGTTCAATTAAATAATTATAAGCCTGACTGAAACCAAGGTTCTCTCCATGGGAAAAATATTCAATTTTACCGTCCTGGCGATGATTGAATACTTCAATCGCCAAACGATTATGATTATAATCTGGGTCACTATTATCAAAGGCTAAAACGGCAATTTCCGACTTATCTAAAAATGCCAGGGCCTCTTGCAGGCTCGGCAGGAAATAATCGAGATATTTTGCACTACTATCATTATAGGTAATAAAACCGACAACTAACTTCATATTGACAATTATTGATTAATATCATAACATACCCGCATACTTTCTTTAAAAAAATATTAGATATGAACAGAGATTCCTCTCACCGATCCGCGGATGCGATTGCCGACGAAGTACGCAATCACCTGCAAAAAAAGGGTTTAGCCAGTAGTGTTGAAACTCATCAACGTATCGTCAATTTTCTCGAGAACGAGAAAAAGTTAACGCGCGTTGAAGTAAATCATCGACAATGGACAAGTAATGAAGCCCGCTTCTACTTGGCCTTCAGTTTTGACAACACTGTTATTGAACATTCGATTATTAATCGACAGGTAACAAAAGAGCTGGCCAGAATTTAAAGAATGGAAAATGCAGGACCAAACTCTCAGGTCCTGCTTTTTTATATAAAAAATTAAATTAACATTTTGCTATCCAATTTTTCTTTAGCAAAGTTTTGAGCCTTAAGCAGACTTTCAAAGGTACCAGCGTCTAACCACTCTCCTTCAACCATCGCCACCGACAACTCATCTTGTTGCAAATACCAATTGTTAACATCCGTTATTTCTAGCTCCCCGCGTGCACTCGGCTTCATATTTTTAGCAACTTCTACCACACGCTTATCATATACATACAAACCAGTAACAGCATGGCTACTGAGAAACTCTTGTGGCTTTTCAATAATTTTTTCCGCCTTCATTTGGGCATCAAATTTAACAACGCCAAAACGCTCAGGATCAGGAACTTTTTTAGCAAATATTTTAGCTCCACCCTTAAAATTACGGATTTCTTCGGAAAAGTCATCTTCAAATATATTATCACCTAAAATCATAGCGACATCTTCTTGGTCAATAAAATTCTCACCAATAATAAAAGCCTGAGCCAATCCTTCCGGCTTATCTTGAATTTCGTAGGTAAATTTCACACCAAACTCTTTACCGGAGCCAAGCAGATTTAAATAGTCTCCCGCTCTTTCGGGGGCAACAATAATCAATATTTCTTTTATGCCCGCTTTAATCAGAGTATTAAGTGGATAATAAATCATCGGTCGATTATAAATCGGCAGCAATTGTTTACTAGTTATTTTAGTAAGCGGGCGCAATCTAGTACCGCTACCGCCAGATAATATTATTCCTCTCATAGACTTCTTAGATATTCTTTAAGCGCTTCCTGATAAGGGCGCATCTTCTTTAATTTATTATTTTTCAAAACAGAAAACTTCGGGCGCCTGGCTGCTCTAGCTAAGTTTTCACTTCTAATAGCACGAATTGTTATCTCCTTTTTAGCTAAATGAAAAAGTTCACGAGCACCATCATACCAAGTTACCGCCCCTTCATTTACCAAGTGATAAACACCCTCAGCTGGCCGCGCAACAATTAATCGTGCACTGGCAGCCGCTAAATCTGGGGTATAAGTAAAACAACTTAACTCCTCATTAACAACCGTAACCTCATTCTTTTCAACCGAGAGCTTTAACATGATATCAAAAAAACTAGGCTTAGCTTCTGGGCTAGCTCCCCGGGGACCAAAGAGTTTAGAGGTGCGAATAATATAATATCTAAGTCCCCTAGCTTCACGTCGCTGAACCTCTAATTCACCCAAAAACTTACTTTCGCCATATTTATTAACCGGATTAGGCGTATCATCTTCAGAAAATTCACGCTTAGTTTCCAGGCCACTGAATACATAATCGGTAGAATAATGCACCAACACAGCCTCCAATTCTAAAGCTAAGTCAGCTAAGCGCCCCGGCAAATCACGGTTAAGCGCAAGCGCGTCCTGATATCCTTCTTTATCTTCACAGCGGTCAACAGCATTATATGCAACACAGTTAATAATTACCTCAGGCATAACTTCAGCTAAAGCTTGTTTTAAGGCGGCTTGATCAAGAACGTCAAAATTATTCCTATCGAAAGAAAACACCTGGTGGTCCAGGGCTAATTCTTCTGACAACTGAGAACCTAAATTCCCTTTTCCGCCTAAAATTACTATCTTCATAATCGTATTTATTCTGACCATTTAGAATCCTGGCGCACCAGTAGCTCATTTGCCTTTTCTGGCTCAGCCATTAATTCTTTAACTATTTTTTCCATGCGCATTCCCTGTGATCCTTTTACCAATAGGACATCGCCCTCCTTGACTCTATTTTGCAAAAACCTACCTGCCTCTGAAGGTTTGTCGAAATAAAAGACTTGCTCATCCTCCATGCCGGCATCTTTAGCGCCGCGAATGAAATCACGCGCCCTTTCGCCTACGGCCACTAAAATATCAACACCGCTGTCATGAATAGCGCGACCAACCTGACGATGACCCTCTTCTGCGTAGGCGCCAATTTCTAGCATGTCCCCCATAACAGCGTACTTTTGAGCTGATTGGTCTATACTTACTTTAGACAATATCTGCACAGCTGACAAGGCGGCCTCGGGCGAAGAGTTATATGTATCATCAATTAAGAAAGAATGTTTAATGCCAGGCAAGGGATTCATGCGGCCATGTGGGGGAATAAAATCTGATAAAGCGGCAGCAATATCTACCAAATTAAGCCCCTCCCCTAGACCAACAGCTGTGGCCGATAGGGCGGCATAGACCGCCGGTTCAGACATGACATTTTTCATAAACACCGGAACAATAGATCCCTTATAGTTAAGCTTAAAATGGACTCCAGAAAGCTCGTAATGACCACGGACAAAATTATAAGAAATATCTTGCGCCATCAAATCAGCTTCGGACTTAATTCCATAACTAGTTGTTTTTGCCTTAATCACAGAAGACATGTCAGAAACTGGCTCACTGTCATAATTTAAAATTGCTAAACCATTTGCATCTAGACTCTCTACTAAACGCTGTTTTTCCTTCTTAATATTATTTAAACTACCAAAATATTCCAAATGAGAAAAACTCACCGCCGTCACAACTCCAACTTGGGGCTGAGCAATTGAGACTAAATAATCCATATCCCCGGGATGATCAACTCCCATTTCTAAAACTAAAATGCGGGGATAATTTTTATCTCGCCAAGCAAGAAGATAAATAACTTTAAAAAATATAACAAGCCAGCCTAATAAATTCTTGCCCGGGGACTCAGAGCCAATAATAACTAGTGGTAAGCCAATCTCATTATTGTAGTTTTTAAAACTAGTCCTGACCGAGAACTTCTTGGACAGGACATGAAAAATCGCCTCTTTTGCGGTTGTTTTACCGATGGAGCCGGTAATTCCGATTATTTTTGGCTGATACTTTCTCAAAATTATTCGAGCAAATATCCTTAGTTTTAATTGTAGTATTTTTTTCATATGACTATTTTCTAGTCTTAGGAACCGCATAATAATTAAGAATAAAATCAGCAATATCACGCCACAATGGCACAGCTGAGCCTTCGGCATATTTGACTCCTTGTGGCTTATCAATCTTAACTAACATCACAAAGGCGGGATTTTCAATCGGCGCAATACCTATAAAAGTATGAATGTACAGATCGGCGATATAGCCACCGACCGTGGCAATCTGGGCGGTACCGGTTTTGCCACCGATATAATAGCCGTCAATTGCGGCCTTTTGCGAGTGCCCCTTTTCAACAACGTTAACTAACATAGCCGAAACCGTGGCAGCCGTTTTCTCAGAAATAATTTGACCAGATGACTTGGAAGTAATTTCCTCTCTTTTGCCGTTGGCATGGATAATGGCTTCAATAATATGAGGCTGCATCATCAAGCCTTTATTGGCAATCGCCTGATAAGGCATAATCATTTGTAAAGGGGTAACTGCGATGCCTTGCCCAAAAGAAGCTGTAGCGGCATCAATATCTCTAACCTTATTTTTCAATAAATTATTAATGTTGCCGGGACTTTCAGCTCCTAGCTCAATACCGGTTCTTTCGCCAAAACCAAACTTCCTAACATATTCCGCAAAAACCTTTGGCCCAACCTGTTTCATCACAAATATAGCTCCAGTGTTTAAAGAATTATCTAAAACCGAACTCATGTCAACTACACCGTGCGCACCCTTGGTAGAAAAATCGGAATTCCTAATCGGCTTAGGCCAACCGTCAATCATTATTTGCCCCTTATCTTCGTAGGTAGTACTCGGGGAAACTTTGCCCTGATCAATGCCAATTGCCATGGTTACAGTTTTAAAAACTGATCCTGGTTCATATTGGTACAAAATAGCTGGGTTATTATAGAAGGAAATGTCTTTAACACTACGATATTCATTAGGATCAAAATCAGGAACCGAGCACATTGCAATTATTTCACCTGTTTTTGGCGCCATTACAATCACTGTTCCACCCTCAGCGCTAAGCTTGGCTACCGTCTGCTTTAATTTATCACACACAGCAAATTGAATGTTACGGTCAATAGTTAAAACTAAATCACTACCTGATTCTGGTTTAACATATTCCCTATCATTTACAATCATGACATTGGCCTGTCCAGCTTTTTCCGATTTAAGAGAACCATATTTTCCAAATAATTCTTCATCAAAAAATTCTTCCAAACCATAGCGACCATGACCTTCGCCTTCAACTTGCGCAACAAAGCCAGCTAAATGAGCGCCGATTTCTTTTTCTGGATAGTAACGGTAAGACTGGGAGGTAAAACCTAGACCAGGAACAACAAACTCTTTTTCTTGATCATCTTTATAAACAATCCGGCCAAATTTTATTTCCAACTCTTCTGGGGCCGCTAGAATCGAAGAAGTGTCTGAAGAATAATCAGAACTAGATAAAAACGAATGGAGTCGGACTAAATCGTCGCCAGCCAGCTTACTAACCAATGGCTCGTAAGGGTCACCGGGTTTATCCAGCCTCTTCATATATCCGGCAATTAACTCTTCTTTGGTAGAAGTAGCAATAACTATTTCTGTTCCTGAGGCGGCCTGTTTTTTTAACTCAGCGAGTAACTTCGGCTCATCAAAAAATTTAAATAATTTTTCCGCCATGATTTCCGGATGAGTGATATCTTTAGGAACTACAAAAACTTCAGCAAATTCTTTATTAGTTGCCATTGGATATAATTTTTCCTGACCAGCTGTTTCTTCACGAAGATAAATTTTACCTCTTTCTGGTTGCAGCTTACTATAAACTTGATGCTGCGAGGCGGCCATGGCCGTGTAAAGATCAAACTGACGAATTTGAATGCTGTAAAGCTTATAAACCAAAGAACCGGTTAATAAAAAAATAACCGCTATCACAAAACGTAAGCGATTATTGTTCACTTTGCCGCCAGCAACCTGATTTTTATCTTTAGCATTTCGCCACATAAATAAGGTAGTAGAGGCGCTTCGGCTTATTAAGTATTTTATCTTCTAGCGACCGCGCGATTATTTTCTTGAATGTATTCAATATCGCTAATTGCAACCATGTTGAGCGACTTAACTCTTTCGCTTAAAACATAATATGATTGCAAGGCGTCGATTTTCTGTTCCTGAAATAACTTCTCTTCTGCGAGCCGCGCAGACTCTCGTCTTAATTCTTGGAGAGCGAAGCCTTTAACTGTTAAATCGCTAACTCCCAACAAATAAGCAAATCCTAAGCTAGCTACGACCACAAAAAGAAACACATTGAAAATACCCAAGGAAACGAGGCGTTTCGCTGGTTTAATACGCTGGCGTTCATTGTAGCAATTAACGATCTTAGTCATAAGACGGCGACTTTAGGTTATATATAATTTAAAAATTATCTATTTAAATTTTGGCGATAGCTCTTAATTTAGCACTTCTAGATCGAGGATTCGCCGCTTCCTCATCTTCAGTTGGGACTAAAGGTCTTTTAGTCAGAATCCTTAAATGTTCATTATTCTTAAAAAAATGTTTTACTATTCTATCCTCACCGCTGTGAAAGGAAACTACTACCAATCTTCCTCCTGGTGCCAGTAAGTCAATGGCTGCCGGTAAAACTGAGCGCAAATTATCAAGCTCGGCATTAGTTTCCATGCGCAAGGCCTGGAAAATTCTAGTCGCGGGATGAATCTTTCCCCGGAAACGCATTGGCACTTTTGACTCAACAAGAGTTGCTAATTCGGCGGCTGTGGTAATTGGTTTTTTTCTTCTTGCTTCGACAATTGCCTTGGCAAGCATATACGCTCTTTTATCCTCTCCGAATTCTCTAAAAATTCTTGTTAACTCTAATAAAGAATAGGAGTTAACAATCCGAGCAGTATCAGCTTCCGCTTCTGGACCGAAGGCCATATCAAGCGAAGCGCTGTGTTTAAAAGAAAATCCACGTTTCTCATCAGACAACTGAAAGGAAGAAAGTCCTAAGTCCATGACAATACCATCAACTAGCATATCTTCGCCCCAAGCTTCAGTAGCAATATCAGTTATATTTTTAAAATTACCTTCGCAAACTATTATATTTTTAATTCCCTTTTCTTTAATAATCTTATCAGCATTAGCTAGAGCAGCCTTATCCATGTCTATTGCTAAAACCTTTCCTTTAGCTCCACATTTTTCAGCAATTGCTAAAGTATAGCCAGCGCCACCCAAAGTACAATCAATATATTTACCACCGGTCTTAACAGCTAATGCTTCCAGGACCTCGGTCAGCATGACCGGTATGTGCCCAAATTCCATATTTTAAACTCCCAAATCGCCCAAAGCTTCAGCAATGGCATTACTATTCTTTTCCGACTCTAACTTATATTTATTCCAAGCACTTTCATCCCAAATTTCTAAATGATCATATAAACCAGCTACAATTACTTTTTTCTTCAAAGTAGAGAAACGACGCAAATATTCTGGTAAAGTAATTCTTCCCTGATTATCAAACTCTAAATCCATCGCGCCAGCCAACATATGACGAGCAAAAGCTCGAGCTTTAGCCTGGCTAATAGGTAGAGCGGCAAATTTCTTAGCCATCTCCTCAAATTTTTCTTTTGAATACAAGAAAAGGCAGTTGTCCAATCCCTTGGTAACGACTGCTCCTTTTTTTAAGATGTTTCGGAATTTAGCCGGAATGGCCAAACGTCCTTTATCATCCAAATTATGATTGTATTCTCCGATGAACATATAGCCTGATTTGGCGGCTCGGGGGAAAAATTATCCACTCTTCCCCACAATTCACCTTACATGTTTAATTATACACCACAAACACCCAACCGTCAACACTTTAATTTGCTTTAAAATAAAAGAAAAAACTAACAAAAAAGGCCACTTATCAACAAGTGGACCTTAGAAACAAAATTATTTGCCAAAAATGTAAAAAAGTTTTCAACAATTAATGCACAAGTGTCAAGAGTGCTTTTTAACGATTTTTTTCACATCAGCCAAACTGGAAACAGTCACCAGCTCGCTACGCAAACGACTAGCACCAGGAAAAGACTGCACATACCAGACTAAGTGCTTGCGTAACTCTAGCATCATCCCCTCACCTTTTAACTTAACCGCCAAGATAGCATGCTTAAGCATTAATTTTAAAATTTCTTTTGGGGAAATATTTAACTCCTTATTATTCTTAATTTCATTAAATAACCAGGGTCTGCCTAAAACACCTCTTGCTAAACCAAATCCATCAGCCCCGGAAGCAAGCAAGGCTATCTTAGCGTCATTTAAATTATTAATACCACCATTTGCCAAAAGTACGCCTTTAAAATGCTGGCGGGCCTCTTTTACAATTTTAAAATCAGGAGCTCCAGCAAACCCTTGAGCGAGCGTGCGACCATGAATCATAACAGCCGCTACTGGCAAGTCGGAAATATTATCTAAAAATTCTAAAACACCTACTTCACCAGACTTGGCTCGCAACTTGATTGACACTGGTAAATCGGTATTATCAAGCACTGCTTTAATAACCGCTCGAGAACGCTTTAAATCCTTCATTAAGTCGGCACCCGCTCCCTGCTTAAGAACCTTGCCAGCAGGACAACCAAAATTTATATCAATACCATCTGGTTTAATTTTTTGAGAAACAACCTGTGCGGCTGTAGCAAAATGTTCCGGCGTTGAACCAAATAATTGAATAACATAGTTTTTTTCCAAGCGACGATTAAATCTTAGGAGTTCAAGTGTAACCTTGCCACCATTATCGCGCTCGGGTTTTTTGGCAGTAGCATAATAATGCAAGGCGGTAACCGAAGCCATCTCGCTATAAAGAACGTCAGCCCCCTGCTTAGCACAGATTTGGCGAAAAGCGGTATCAGTAAAACCGGCCATCGGCGCTAAAGCGAGGATGGGCCGGCCAGTATCTTTTAATTTTTCCCAAAAGTTTTTCTTCATCTATTATAACAACAATAAATATTTATTATTTCTTATGCACCACCATACCGGTTGGCGTATCCTCAACAACCCAGCCAGCTTGAGAAATTTCTAAGCGCAAGCGATCGGACTCAGCCCAGTCCTTAGCGGCTCGAGCAGTCTCGCGTTTATTCATCAAAGCTAAAACTGTCGCTGGAATTGCCTGTTCGATGTCTTCATGGGCATCACCTAAATTTAACCCTAATACCTTATCAAAATCAAGTACCGTCGCTAATTTATCTGGAGCAGTCAGTTTTGACTTTAAAACTGCTGCTAAAACTGCTAGGGCTCTAGGTAAATTAAGATCATCATTTACCGCTGATAAAAATTTATCTTTAAAAACTTTATCAACCTTTCCCTTCTTTACACCTAAGGACGTTACTTGTTTTATAAGCTTAATTAACCCTTGTTCAGCTTGCTTTAAATTTTCCAAACTGTATTCCATGGGCTTACGATAATGAACCTGGCAAGCAGCAAAACGATAAGCTAACGGATTAATATCAGCATCATCAATAACTTTATCAAGAGTCAAAAACGCACCCTCGCTTTTAGCCATCTTCTTGCCGCCAGCGATATTAAGAAAGGCACCATGTAACCAAAAATTAAAAAACTTCTTTCCCGTAGCTGCCTCTGATTGCGCAATTTCATTAGTATGATGGACATTGATGTGATCTATGCCACCACAATGAATATCTAGATTATTTTTGAGATGCTTCAAGCTCATCGCTGAACATTCTATGTGCCAACCAGGAAAGCCAACTCCCCAAGGAGACTCCCATTCCATCTGGCGCTTCGTACTCTCAGGAGAAAACTTCCATAAAGCAAAATCGGTGGGGTTACGCTTTTCTGGATTTTTTTCAACGCGCGCTCCCTCTTTTAATTCTTCTAGTGGCAAGTGGCTTAACTTGTTATAATTTTTTATTTTAGAAGTATCAAAATAAACACCATCAGTTATTTTATAAGTATACCCCTTCTTTTCTAAAGATTTAATAAGACTAATCTGTTCTTTAATATAGTCAGTCGCCTTTGTCCAGAGAACTGGCTCTAAGATATTAAGTTTTCCTAAATCCCTCTTAAAAGCATCGGTATAAGCCGCGGCAATCTCCCAGGCACTTCTACCTTCTCTTTTAGCACCTGCTTCCATCTTATCTTCGCCCATGTCCATATCACCCGTAAGATGCCCCACGTCGGTTATATTCATTACATGCTTAACTTTATATCCATTATAGGATAATGTGCGCTTTAAAAAATCCTCAAATAAATAGGTGCGCAAATTACCGATATGGGCAAAATTATAGACTGTCGGTCCACAAGTATAAAGACCGACTTTTTTTGATTCTATCGGCGTAAATAATTCTTTTTTACGACTTAAAGTATTGTAGAGAAACATTTTTGGCATACTATTTAAATTTAACCGGAATCATTATCTTATCATCATTTTCTGGTAGCCCAGAGGGATTATCTTTAGCAATCACCAAATAACCAGTAGCGGCTTCAGTCTCAAATACTAATTCAGAACGAAAAGGCACAAAATCAGGCGTCATCCAGTCACTTTCAGCCTGGCCGTAATGAGCAATAATCACATTACCATCTTCATCCACTAAACTGACTGGCAAGCTAGCTTCAAAAAACCATCCGCCACGAGCACGCCCAATCACGGTAAGCGGAGAAACAACTAAATCTCCGGGCAAAGGGCTACTGACTGATACTTCAATAATCGGCTCAATAACTGGTTCTGGTAAAACGTCAATCGGCGAAGATGTTGCAGGCGACGGAACAATAGGCGATGGAGCAACGGGCAAGGAGGTCGTTGCCGGAGATTCAACTATTTTAACAGGCTCTTTTTTATCAGTAACTTGAATAATGCGTAAGGCTGCAGCAGTTAAGACTATTATGCCAACAACAAATAATAAGAAATATTCTTTTTTCATAGGTTTAAATAATAACTAAAAGACCAACATCTATTGATTTTATTTTAACATAATACCTAGAAATAATCACGAAAAAACCCATTCCTTTACAAGAATGGGTCATTTAATTCATTTCATCAGACAGACATTTCTATCATCGTATTTTTGTGAGTTTGCTTAAATAAACCCACCATCCGTTTTGCCTGTGTTTTCGGCAGAAAGCTAATAATCAAAAGGTAGTCAGCAATTTCATGAAGTTCACCAGAACGACATGATTTCAATTCCCTCTGACAGGACTCATCGTCACAACAAACAAGTTTATTGCTAATTAAGCCATAATCCGGCAAAAGAAAATGCTTAACCTTCCTTTCTTTGCAATAAGGACACTTTTTTGTCGCATCGATCTCTCTAATCTTTCCCAGAAGACTAGTAATTGCGTGCTGCAATTGGTTCGGATTCTTTATCACAGCTTCTCCTTTAAAAGAAGCCTGATAAATTTTGGAAACGTGGATTGGGTCTATAGCCATGACCGCAACCAAAGAGCTTCCTTTATACTTTCCACTTTGGAAAATATAAGAATAATTTTCACCTTTTTCCATCTTGCTTTGTTTTAGTACTGGAACTAAATTACAATATTTACTAGATAAAGTCAATAAAAAAGGGGTTCGCAAAGCGCAAACCCCTTATTTGCCAGCCGGAAAGGCTGTCCTAACTGCCCTTATTTCCTCTCTACTAGACAAGTTAGACTTTATATAATGAACAAAGCACATCAACTTAATTGGCATTATTATAATATAAATAAAATTAAATGTCAAGAGAAAAACCCGATTATTAACAGGGGTTCTTTATGCTGACAAAACAGGCTAATATCAAGTAAATATGCTATAATTAGAACATGCTTGATTTAGCGGCAGAAAAGAAGGTTTTTAATCTCGGCTATAAGCTAGTCGCGGGTTTAGATGAGGCTGGGCGCGGTCCTTTAGCTGGGCCGGTGGTGGCTGCCTGCGTAATTATTGATCAAAGTTTTACAATTGAACCTGGTGATTTAGAACTTGTGGCCGATTCTAAAAAACTAAGTGCCAAAAAAAGAAATCTAATTTTTCGCGCCATCAGAGAGAAAGCTTTGGCGGTTGAAATTGGCGTAGTCGATAACACTGACATTGATAAAATAAATATTCTACAAGCTAGTTTTTTAGCAATGCGTCGGGCGCTTAAAAAATCACCACTTAAACCAGATTACGTTTTATTAGATGGTGGATTAAAAATTCCTAAACTAAATTTACCCCAAACAGCTATTGTTCAAGGTGACGCCACTGTCTGGACCGTGGCCGCTGCTTCCATTATTGCCAAAGTTAGTCGTGACTGGATTATGGAGGAAATGGAAAAAAAATATCCTGGTTATAACTTTGCCAAACACAAAGGCTATGGAACAAAAGACCATCTAGAAAAAATAAAAGAACTGGGACCCTGCCCTATTCATCGTTTCTCATTTGCACCACTAAAACCAAAAAGGACTGCGTAAGCAGTCTTTTTAAGTACCAATAAATTTAAATTATCTTTTAACGCGCGATCTTTCGGTCTCAGTTAAATACTTCTTGCGCAAACGAATGCTTTTTGGAGTAACTTCTAAATATTCATCGTCGTTAACAATACTCAAGCCTCTCTCCAGACTAATCTCCCAAGGAGGAGTTAAAGTAATCGCTTCATCAGAACCGGAAGCACGAACGTTAGTTAGCTTCTTGCCCTTAATCGGATTAACTGCCATGTCATTTCCTTTAGCAACATTACCTAGAACCATGCCTTCGTAAACTTCGGTATTAGGTTGAATATACAAAACTCCGCGTTCCTGTAAATTCCACAGAGAATAAGCTAAAGCCTTGCCACCTATCATTGAAACCATAGAACCTAAGGCGCTACGCTCAATATCGCCGGCCCATTCTTTAAATCCTAAGAAATGAGTACATAAAATTCCTTCACCCCTAGTATCAACCACGAATTCTTCACGATAGCCTAATAATCCGCGAGTTGGGATAGCGAAAATAATTCTCGTTTGGCCATTGTGATTCTTCATGTCAGTAATCTGACCTTTTCGCTTAGACATCTTTTCAATAACCACGCCCGAACAAGCCTCTGGAATATCAATACTGGCTTCTTCATAAGGCTCAAAAGTAACACCATTTTCTTCTTTAATAATAACCTGGGGTTGAGAAACCTGAATTTCATAACCTTCACGGCGCATATTTTCTAAGAGAACAGCAATATGCAATTCACCACGACCATAAACCTTATAAAAACTATTGTCAGAAAAATCTATTTTCAAACCGACGTTAACTTCCAATTCTTTTTCTAGTCTTTCTTTAATTTGACGGTTGGTAACGAATTTGCCCTCACGCCCAGCAAAAGGAGAGTTATTAACCAAGAAATTCAAACAAATAGTTGGCTCATCAATTTTAATAGCTGGTAAAGCTTCTTGCTCATTGTTCTCACAAATAGTTTCACCAATATATATATCAGACAAGCCGGCAATTAAAACAATATCACCAGCCGTTGCTTCAGCTACCTCTTGGCGCAATAAACCTTTAAAAGTAAAAAGTTTAGTAACCTTTCCTGGTCTATTATCACCTTCTAAATTTTTAATAATAACTGCTTGTCCACTTTTAATTTGACTACTATAAATACGTGCTACCGCACAACGTCCTAAAAAATTATCATAGGCTAAGTTAAAAGGCTGCGCTAATAAAGCTGCGTCATTCATTTTTTGACTAGAGGCCGCTGGCACATGATTCATAATCATTTCTAAAAGTGGATTCAAATTATCAGTCAAGTTTTCAAGCTCTAAACCAGAATGACCAGTTTTGCCAATCGTATAAACGACCGGAAAATTAAGCTGTTCATCATTAGCCCCTAAATCTAAAAATAATTCGTAAACCATTTCTGAAACTAAAGCGGGGCGAGCAGCGGGTTTATCAACTTTATTAATAACTACAATTGGCTTTAAGCCAAGCTCTAAAGACTTCTTAAGTACAAACTTAGTCTGTGGCATTGGTCCCTCCTGAGCGTCAACTACTAATAAAACTGAATCGATGGAACGCAAAACGCGCTCAACTTCAGAGCTGAAGTCGGCATGTCCAGGCGTGTCAACAATATTTATCTTTGTGTCCTTATAAAAAAGACTGGCATTTTTTGCGTAAATAGTAATCCCTCTTTCTTGTTCTAAAGAGTTACTATCCATACTAATGCTATCCTCAACCATTCCAGTCTGACGCAAAAGCGCATCGGTTAAAGTAGTTTTACCGTGATCGACGTGAGCAATGATAGCGATATTCCTAATTTCCATATTATATACATTACAATTAAACAATTAAGGCCAAAACAAAACGCGACGAGGCGCCGCGTTTTCACGATGAGCTGCTAAAGATTATAACTAATAAACAAATTTCTGTCAATGCTGGACCAAAAAGACTATTGCCCTTTACTGTGGCATAATAACATTCCTTGCCTTCCAAGTTAAATCAAATAAAGTGTAGAAGAAAAGACTTGCAATAACTATGCCGGCAATAAATCCAGAAAAAGACGAGGCGAGTAGCTTGCCTAGACTCCATTTAAACTCATTCTTTTCACTGGAAACAAATTCGGCGATAAACTCGCGCTTTGTTCTTTTCATAACTTTAAAAAATAAATTATGTCAAAAAATTAATGATCTCAAAACAACACTAAACTAATCTAATATAATTTTACTATCTTTTTGTATTTTTCGCAAATCAAATTTAGAAATTATGTTTATTTTTTAATAAGATTGCGCTTAACTCCTGTTCAGCACCTCTTTGCTACAATAAAAACATAATTTAATAA
>CAYGOK010000002.1:0-32117 GCA_964351585.1 uncultured Gammaproteobacteria bacterium
GTTTCTAGTTTAGTAACACATGGAGAAAGTGTCTAGTGTTTGGGGTACCTTCCAATTTAGTGCAGGATACTTTTAAAAAAACGTGGGAATATCTTGTCAAGGGAGGAAAAATTACTGTTATGAAAAGTTTCCTTTACCATGTTTTAAAAGATTTGATTATTGATGAGTATCGAAAACGGAAACCCAGCTCTTTAGATGCTCTGATGGAAAAGGGTTTTGAACTAGGTGAGGATAATTCAGAGCGATTGATTAACGTCTTGGACGGTAAGCGCGCAATTCTACTTATTTCACGCTTACCAGAAAAATACCAAAAAGTAATGCTAATGCGCTATGTCAATGACCTCTCTCTTAAAGAAATGTCGCTTATAACTGGCCAATCAACGGCAACCCTGGCCGTACAGCTCCATCGCGGCTTAAAAAAACTTAAAGAACTATACAATTCTATTAAATAGCTCATATGAAAACCAAAATCTAAATAAAAATACACTCGGTTGGGTGTATTTTTTGGTTTTTAGAGTATAATGGTTTATAGCTATTTTATGTTGTTTTTGAGCGATTTTTATGATACTGTAAAATAACTGCTAATAGCACTTGTAATAATTGCATAAATCAATCCCGGCACAGGTTTTTGGCCTGTATTCAATTATGATAAATTATCAAAAAATCAAAGAAGATTTTCCTATTTTAAATAAGGAAGCAAAAGGTAAAAAATTTATCTATTTTGATAGTGCTTGTATGAGCCTGAAGCCAAAGCAGGTAGTAAGTGCTATTAATGAGTATTATCTTGAATATCCTGCCTGCGCTGGACGAAGTTCGCATCGGCTTGGAGAAATAGTGACAAAAAAAGTTAAAGAAGCAAGACAAATAGTTGCTAGTTTTATTAACGCAGAAAGCAGGGAAGTAATATTTTTAAGAAATACGACCGAGGCGATTAATTTGGTTGCTAATTCTCTTAATCTCAAAGAAGGCGAAATTGTTTTAACTACAGATAAAGAACATAATTCCAATCTTATTCCCTGGCAAGTATTACAAAAAAGAAAAGGGGTAAAGCATGAAATTATAAAAACAGGTGATGATGGCAGTTTTGACTTTGAAAGATATAAAGAACAAATAAAGGGAGTAAAACTACTTTCCATTATTCATACTTCAAATTTTGACGGTGTAAGTCTACCGGTAAAAGAAATTATTAGTATTGCCCACGAAAATGGCGCTCTGGTATTGCTAGACGTTGCCCAAAGCGCTCCACATATAAAGATCGATGTAAAAGATTTAGATGTAGATTTTTTAGCTTTTTCGGGACACAAATTACTAGGGCCTACTGGCACCGGTGTCTTGTTTGGAAAATTTAAAGAACTTGAAAAATTAGATTCATTTCTAGTTGGAGGAAGCACAGTAGAATACTCAACCTATACCGAACACAAAACAGTAGGTGTGCCTGAAAAATTTGAAGCTGGACTTCAGGATTACGCTGGAATTATTGGTCTTGGTGAAGGAATTAAGTATCTATTATCTATTGGTCTTGATGATATTAGAGAGCACGAGCTTATATTGAACAAATATATAACAGAAGAATTAGCTAAGATTGAACGTATAAAGATTATTGGCCCAGCAGATGCTTCTTTGCGCTCCGGGATAATTTCATTTTATATTGATGGCGTTGATATGCATCAAGTCGGCACAATGTTAGAAGAAATGTCGGGAATAATGATTAGGGTTGGTCAGCACTGCGTTCATTCTTGGTATAATGACAGAAAGATTAAGAACTCAGCTCGAATATCCTTATATTTTTACAATACGATGGCAGAGGCGCAAGAGCTAGTCTCTAGTTTAAATAAGATAATTAGAATTCTATAACTGTATGTTTTGTGTATTAGCATTAATAATTTTTTCTATTCTTGGTATCTTTAGTGCTACTCATAGAGAGCTGGCCAAGGAAGCTCTAGATTGTGTTTTTAGGCGCGTAACTTTTCGTCCCTGTAATACTGGATTTAAAGAGAAATTAAAGAGTCGTATTTTAGTTAGACTCATGACCAGGTCAACTTTTTTAGCACGTCTTTTTAATAAAAATTTTGAATTATTATCTTGGATATTCTTTATTCTAATGATTGGTAGCACTTTCTGGGTTATAAGAGGTGGTTATAATTATTATTTGTATGGCAGTTGTAACGGTTTAAACGAGAGTGGTTTTTGTGCACTTGATCCCAAGGGTGAAAATAATCAAATAACGGATGTTAGCTCACATTGCAGTATTGTTGAAAAGAGCGAAGAAAATGTTACCTTGGAAAATATTGATTTATCCAGCTTCCAGATTAAAAACGTTAATTCTAAAGATACAGTTGTCCTAATAGGCTGCTATGAATGTGATTATACAAGAAAAGCCTATCCTGATATTCAAAAATTAGTCAGGGATAAAAAGACAAATTATATTTTTGCTCATTATCCGGCAAAAGAAGACACTAACTATTTGTCCGAGGTTGCTTATTGTGTAAATAAAGAATACGGAGATGGTTTTTGGGCATTTAATGACTATCTATTTACGGTTGATAAGGTGAGCATATTCCAACCTGAATATATGGCTGCTATATTTAAGAATTTCTATTTTGATGAAGAAAAATTAAACGAATGCATTAATGACTCTGTAACTAAAGAAATTGTTAATGAGCAAGTCAGGGAATTAGAAAGGACTAATCTCTACGGAACCCCGACAGTCTTTATCAATGGCAAAGCTTTTGTTGGTCCAAAGCCGTTTCGGGTGTATAAAAGCGCACTTAATAAATTTATTTTGTTTTAAGCCTCGGTAATTAGTAATTGAACTAATTTGAAAAATAGGCATAAAATAGCCTATTTTTTGTTAGTTATTGACTTTTTATTGATTTTATGATATAATTAATTTAGTTATTTAAAAATACAATATTAACAAACAAAAACTGAAACGGATGAATTGGAATGTTTTTTTGATTGTGCTTGTTATTAATACAGCGCTTTGTCTTTTGCAGCTCTTGGCTGAAAGAATTGATGTGGCTAGGGGTACCATCCCTTCTCGACATTCTCTTATACCAGGAACTTCGCAAAAGTTTCTTTACTGGGAAGATTTCTATATGCAAACCTATGGCGACCTTCTGGGTCTTGTTTGGGTTATGAATGGCTTTGCCCAACTACTTGTTGCTGGTAAAATCAGTTATTTCATGTGGTTTGTGTTTGCCTTGTTTGCAATATTAGGGGCATATATGGCTCTTAAGTCTTGTTTGTCAAAGGAACATAAACCAGATTGGGGATATCCGGAAATCGGAAAGATCTCTTTAGGAGGAATCAGTCATGTACCGTACTTTGGCATCCAATTAGCAATGGGAGTTGTTTGTCTCATAAAAGCTTTTACTGGTGATTTAAATGGCTTACCACTAATAACTACCATAGGAGGAGTAGTAATAATCATTGCTATGGCAATTATGGACTGGAAATCGGGTCACTTTGACCCCTTAGTGAGAATCGAAACGGATCAAAAATTATGATCCGTTTTTTTATTTAGAACTTTTTTAATCGCACCCTTATTTTTTGACAATTAGACAAAATACCATTTTTTATGGTATTTTTATTATATAAACAAAAGAATATGGAAATAAAAGCGATAAAAACTAGGGTGTTTAAGCCAAATGAAAATTTGCTTTCTTTTATAGAGAAAAATATCCCAAAACTGCGTGATGGTTCGGTTTTGGTAGTTACCTCTAAGATAGTAGCCCTGTCCGAAGGCCGAGTAGAAAACATTGAAGATGATAAAACGCGAGAAAGATTGATTAAAGCAGAGAGCCAGTGGGCAATGAGAACCAAATATACTTGGCTAACCATTAAAGATAATATGGTAATGTCTTCTGCTGGTATCGATGAGTCAAACGCTAATGGAAAAATAATTTTGTTGCCCCGTGATAGTTTTTTAGCGGCAGCCAAAATTAGAACTTGGCTTAAAAAGAAATATCAACTTAAAAATATTGGTGTCATTATAACTGATAGTCGCCTTCTTCCGCTTCGGGCAGGGATTGTTGGGATTGCTTTGGGCTATGCAGGTCTTAAGGGAATTAGAGATTATCGGGGCAAATCAGATATTTTTGGAAGACATTTAAAATTATCGCGCACCGATGTAGTTGATAGTTTGGCTACGGCTGCGGTTTTAGTGATGGGCGAAGGAGCAGAAAAGCAGCCTCTAGCTATTATTACTGGAGCGCCAGTTGAATTTAAGGACAAGATAAATCGTCATGAACTCGATATTGATATTAAAGAAGATTTGTATCGCCCGCTTTTTGAAAAAATCGGAAAAATTAAGTTGAAGAAATGGTATGCATAAATATTATAATAAATTCCTTTTAAACAAAATTTTAAATAAAATTAGATAGGCCTAAAATTTAAAAATATGAATAATAAACACACCTTAGTCAAAATCTTAGCAGCCGTTACCTACGTTGCCATGGTGACAGTTAATGGTCTGGCTAATGCTCTGCCAATTAATAATCGGTCGACTGGCGCCATCTCCGATGCTTATCCGAATTTGTTTGCGCCAGCTGGTTTAACATTTTCTATTTGGGGTTTAATCTATCTACTTTTGGCCGGCTATACTTTGTATCAGTTCGGCCTTTTTCAAAGTGATAAGGGCGCGGGGCGAAGAGAGCTATTTAAGAAAGTTAGTCTTTATTTTATTTTGAGCTCAATCGCTAATATCTCTTGGATCTTTGCTTGGCATTATGATTTTATTGGCATCTCAGTAATTATTATGGGAGTTATCCTATTTTCTTTGATTAAGATTGCCGATATTTTAAAAAAGGAAAAGCTATCGGTCAAAGAAAAAGCCTTTATACGAGTACCTTTTAGTATTTATTTTGGCTGGATTACTGTTGCCGCTATCGCAAATATCACTGTCTTTTTAGTAAGTGTTAATTGGAACGGATTTGGTGTTTCTGATCAGATTTGGACTGTCGTAGTTTTACTAGCCGGACTATTGATTGGTACTACTAGGATGTGGAAAGATAAAAATGTTGCTTATGGTTTAGTTTTGGTTTGGGCTTATGCTGGTATTTTATTAAAACACTTATCGGCAGATGGTTTTGCTGGCCAATATCAAGGAGTGATTATTACTACGGGAATTTGTATTTTAGGTTTTTTAATCAGTCTGATGGCAGTTTTTAGAAAAAATAGAAAATTATAAAAATATGAGCAACTTTTATAACTTTACAGCTGAAAATTCCGGTGGCCAGGTTATTGCAATGTCTGATTACCGCGGTAAAGTAGTTTTAGTTGTTAATACAGCCAGTAATTGCGGGTTTACTAAGCAGTATGCCGGGCTAGAAAAACTTTATCAAGACTACAAGCAGCAGGATTTTATTATTTTGGCCTTTCCTTGCAATCAATTTGCTGGCCAGGAGCCGGGTGATGAGGCAGAAATTGTTTCTTTTTGTCAGTTAAATTATGGAATCAGTTTCCCGATCTTTAAAAAGATTAAAGTTAATGGTCAAGACGCCCATCCGCTATTTGTGTATTTAAAAAAAGAGCTATCGGAATTATTAGGTGGACGTATTAAATGGAATTTTACTAAATTTTTGATTGACCGTTCAGGCAAACCGTTAAAACGTTTTTCGCCAGCAGAAACGCCTGAGGAGATTGAGAAATATTTAGTTGATAATAAAATTTTAGAACGCATTAAGTAATTAAAAATAAATTTATGACAGTGATTAATTTTATAAAACTATATTTGATTGCCGTGCCCATCTTTTTCATTATTGATTTAACTTGGTTAGGCGTGATTGCTAAAGATTTGTATCAAAAACACATGGGACATTTAATGAGGGCAACACCGAACTGGCCCGTGGCGGTCGTTTTCTATCTTCTGTTCATTATTGGTTTGGTGATTTTCGCTATCTCACCAGCAATTAGAAATAATTCTTGGTCGTATGCTCTTTTGTATGGCGCCTTGTTTGGCTTCTTTACCTATATGACCTTTGATTTAACTAGTTGGGCGGTCTTAAAAGATTGGCCTTGGAAAATAGTAATCATTGATATTATCTGGGGGGTAGTTTTATCATCTTCAGTTTCGGTGGCGACTTATTTTATTGCTAAAAGTATTATTTAATTAGTATGAACATTTTTTGGCTGCAGGTAATCGCTTTATTTATTTTTATTCATTTCTGGTTTGTTTTTGCGGTAATAAAAAGAAGAAATGATATTGCAGATGTTGCTTGGGGCTTAGGTTTTATTCTGGTGGCGCTAGTTGGTTGGCTTTCTAATCCAACGTTTAGAGTCTCATTGATCACTCTGATGGTTGCTTTTTGGGGTCTGCGCTTGGCTTATCATATCGGTCGCCGATTTCTAAAAAGTAATGAAGAAGATAAGCGTTATCAAAAAATGCGAACTGGCTGGAAAGGTTCACCCGTGTTTAATTCTTGGTTAAGAGTTTTCTTGCTTCAAGGGATTACTTTATTATTAGTAGCTGCTAGTATTATTGTTGTTACTAACTTTGATAAAGGTGGATTTAATTGGATTAATGTTGTCGGTGTTGTGATTTGGTTGCTTGGTCTAGGCTTTGAAATTATTGGCGACCAGCAACTTAAAAAATTTGTTAGCCAACCGGATAATAAAGGAAAAATTATGACTCAGGGCTTATGGAAGTACACTCGTCATCCTAATTATTTTGGCGAAGCGGTGTTATGGTGGGGGCTTTGGTTGGTAATCTGGGGAGTTGATTATTTTTATATTGGCCTTATTGGTCCCATAGTAATAACTTTGTTGCTACGTTTTGTCTCCGGCGTACCTTTGGCTGAAGAAAGGTATAAGGAAAATATTGAATTTCAAGAATATGCTGCCAAAACACCACCGATGTTACCTAACTTTTTTATTAAATAATTTTCTTTATGAAGAAGAAACTAGCAATTATTGGCTCTGGTATTTCGGCGATGACTTGTGCATACTATTTGCGCGATGATTATGATATTTCTATTTTTGATAAAAACGACTATTTGGGCGGACATACGCACACTCATGATTTTATAGAGGACGACCATAAGTTTACTATCGATACTGGTTTTATTGTTTTCAATCTTCATACCTATAGTAATTTACTAAAATTATTTAGCGAGCTGGGCGTGGAAAAACAAAAAAGTAGCATGTCGTTTGCAGTTTATAATCAAAAGACGGGACTGCAATATTCCGGCAGTAGTTTACTGCATCTTTTTGCTCAGCCAAAAAATTTAATATCTCTTAAATATTGGAAGTTTTTGTTTGAGATAAACAAGTTTTTTAAGATGGCACTGGCAGAACGTGAATCTATTCAGGGAAGTGAAGAGACTATTAGTGAGTATTGTTCGCGTAAACATTTATCTAATTATTTTTTAGATAATTATTTAGCGCCGATGTCTTCAGCGGTTTGGTCCACGCCTCATCAGAGTGCCTACGATTTGCCAGTATCTCTAATCATTCCATTCTTTTATAACCATGGCTTACTAGGAGTTAATCGTCAATTCCAATGGTACACGGTTAAGGGTGGCTCCAATGACTATACTAAAAAGATACTTGAAAATGGTAGTTTTGCTGTTTATTTAAAAGAAGCAGCAGTGGAAGTTAAAGAATCTAATCAGGGCGTACAACTAATTACTGAAAATGGTAGTTATGACTTTGATTATGTAGTTTTAGCTAGTCATTCTGATGAGAGTCTAAAAATAGCAACCGGACTTTCCCTAGAAAAGAGACAACTATTAGAAAGGTTTAGCTATAGTCAAAATCGTGCTGTTTTACATACCGATGCTTCAGTGATGCCAACAATTAGAAAAGCTTGGGCCTCTTGGAACCATATTATCAATAAAGAGAACGGCCAATCTTCAACTGTTTACTGGATGAACGAATTGCAGAAGCCAAATACGAAAACGGACTACTTTGTTTCTATTAACCCTTTCCAGGAGATTGATAAAAATATGATTATAAAAGAGTTGTCTTACGATCATCCATTGTTTACAGTTGAAAACTTTGCTTTGCAAACAAGGCTTCAGGAATTAAATCAAGATACTAGGATATTTTTTGCTGGCGCTTATTTCGGTTATGGTTTTCATGAAGACGGCATTAAAGCCGGCTTGCAGGTAGTTGATATTTTAAAAAATAATAAATAAAGAAAATGAATTCTTGCATTTATACTTTAAAGCTAATCCATGATCGCAAAGAGCCGCGGCGCAATTATTTCAAATACTCTATTTATATGGTGTATTTAGACTTGGATGAACTGGAGGAAATGTCTAAAAAGTTAATTTTATTCGGATATAATAAATGGAATGCGCTTAGCTTCTTTGATAAGGATCATTTTAAATTTGTTTCCCAGAAAAGCAAGAGCGCCGAAGTTATAGCCAGAGAAACAGTTAGTTTTAAGGCAGAGAAATATTTAAATAAAAACACCAAAGATAGGCTAAAGGTTTTAATAGATGAACTTCAGCTTAACTTTGAACTAGATAAGGTTTATGTTTTAACAAACTTGAGAAACTTTGGCTATATATTTAATCCAGTAAGTTTTTATTATTGTTTTGACGGTGCTGGTAAATTTAGAGCAATGTTTAGCGAGGTTAACAATACTTTTGGCGACCAGAAAATGTATTATTGCAAGATTGAAAATCCAGAAGCAGAAATTTTTTCTGATGTGCAGAAAAAAAATTACTATATTTCACCTTTTATCAATTACGACAATAATCTTCATTGGCAGTTTACAATTCCAGGAAACAAGATTATGATGGCAATTGATTCTATTAAAAACGATAGAGTAGAGCTTCAAACAATATTAAATGGAGAGAGAAAAGAGCTGAATAATTTAAACTTATTATGGGCAATACTTAGATACCCCATGATGACGTTGATGGCAATTACCCTGATTCATTATCAAGCCTTAAAATTGGTGATTAAGAAAATAAAATTTTATCGAAAAGAAGAAACTGATAAAAAAATTGTCGAAGCGATTATTAAAAAAGATTAGTAAAGATATGTATAAGAAAATATTTTTAACATTTTTTAAAAACAAAAAATTTAGAGGCATTTTAGAGTTGGAGTTTAATAATCATAAATATACTTTTGGCGAAGCGTCGCTTGAAAATAGCGATAAAAATTTTATTTCTTTAGCAAAAATCGAGGTTAAAGATAAAAACTTCTTTAAAAGGGTTATTTTATTTGGTGATACCGGTTTCGGTGAGTCCTTCTTTTGGGGAGAATTTACTACGCCTGATTTAAAGAAGGTATTGCTGTGGTTTGTGCAAAATAAAGAGGTGTTACCAAGTTTTAGAAATAAAAATACTTTATCAACCATTTTTAAATTTGCTAACCTGAGACTACAAATAGAGCATTGGCGTAATAAAAACACCAAAGTTGGTAGTAAGAAAAATATTCGTGCGCATTATGATGTTTCCAATGATTTTTATCGATTATGGCTAGATGAAACCATGACGTACTCATCGGCAATTTTTAATAACTCTACTGGTTTAAAAGAGGCGCAAGAAAATAAATATCGCCGAATTTGTGAACAGATTAAACTTACTAAAGATGATCATGTTTTGGAGATAGGTTGTGGTTGGGGCGGATTTGCTATTTTTGCTACTAAAAACTATGGTTGCCATCTGACTATAACTACTATTTCTGACGAACAATTTTCTTACACTGAAGAACTTATTAAAAAAGAAAATCTATCTGATAGAATTAGATTGATTAAAAGTGATTACCGTGATTTAGAAGGTAGCTTTGATAAAATTGTTTCTATTGAGATGATGGAAGCACTAGGCTATGAGTATGTGCCAGTTTTTTTAAGTAAGTGTCAAAAACTCATTAAGCAGTTCGGTTTAATTTGTTTACAGTGTATAACTTATCCTGATGAGCACTTTCAAAAATATTTACGCGATCCTAACTTTATCAAGAAATACATTTTTCCAGGCGGAGAATTATTGTCTTTAAATCAAATCAGGGAAGAGTCCAAGAATTTACAACTAGATATACTAGATGTTCATTATATTGGTCAGGATTACGCTAAAACTTTGTACCAGTGGCGAGAAAATTTTCTCGCTCAGGAGAAAAAGATTAAACAGCTAGGCTTTGATGAATATTTTTATAAAAAATGGTTATATTATTTCATTTATTGTGAAGTGGGGTTTGAAACAGACTATATTAATGATGTTCAAATTTTAATTAAGAACAGGTAATAAATAAATTTATGAAAATTATAGTTACTTGGTTACTAAGCGCTTTAGCGATTGGCATTAGCGCTTGGCTTATTCCTGGAGCAGAAATTAGCGGCTTTGGCGCTGCCTTGCTAGCTGCTTTAATTCTGGGCGCGGTTAATGCCGTTATTAGGCCGTTACTTATTATTTTAACGTTACCAATAAATATTTTAACGCTTGGGTTGTTTACACTTGTTATTAACGCTGGCATGGTAGCGCTTACGGCGGCGATATTGCCAGGATTTAGCATTGCTAATTTTTGGATAGCAGTATTGTTTAGCGTAGTATTGTCGGTTATAGGTTGGATATTAAATGGTGTAATTAAAGATAATCCAAAAAAATAGTTATTATTTGTCAGGTACCAAAAAACACGTCGGTTGACGTGTTTTTTTGTTTTTTACTTTAAGCCGTTAGCGTTGAAATATTCAGTGTATTCTTTATCGGCATTATTGATGTGCCAAATCCACCAGTCGTTTAAGAAATTATTAATAGCATATAAGGTTGTCTCGCTATTAGTAGTATCGTAATCTTTTTTTAGATTATCAATTTTTTCGCGATAAGTTTCGTGCATGCTAATATGAGCATCCTTCTTTTCATAGTTATAAAGACCGAAGTAATGCTCTTCGGTGCTGAAGTGTTCATCAGCATAGTCCACGAGTTCTTTGAAAATAGGTTCAACGTCAGTTTGGGCGAATTTTTTCTCAGTGTATAAAGCGAATAATTTATTGATAATCATGATTAATCTTTGATGTTGCTTATCGAGCTCCTCGACACCTACAGAGTAATCCTGATTCCAGGTTATGATAGCCATATTTTTTAATTTATTTAATGTTGATATATTATACCATAAAAAATAAAAAAAGGGGGACAGATAAATCTCCTCCCCCCATAACTTAGACAGGTGGTCCAGGCACGAAACTGTTAAGTTTCGCGCACTGTCGCTAGTTAGCGCTAGCTGGTGCTGAGGTTGAAACTTCGTAAAAACGAAGCTGCACCACTTTAAGTCCGTTGTTGTCGTAATTCCAAAAATAGTTTTGGAGTACTTCGGAGAAAAGTGGATACCTTTCCTGAGCACCGTCGCCATTCAAATCGGCGTAAACATAGAGCAGTTCCTTGCTGACATCAATGAATTTACTTTTTCCAGTTGTTCTGGATAGAGTTAGGGTTGCAAGTGAGCAAACCTCTTCATCGTCAGCGGTACCGAGAGATCCATCTAAACCAGCGCTCATAGCGCAGGTTACTAATTTAGCACCACCCCCTGGTTTACCCAGTGAACGAGCGTAAACTCGATATACGGTTGTGCCGTCATTGTCTGGATCCGGATTCGGTAATTGGAAAGTGGCTCCATTGCCGTCAGTGCCATTGGCATCAAGAACCTTGAATTCGATTCCCTGAACCAGTTTAATGGAGGTCTTGCCGGTTAGGTTGACGAAGATACGATGACCGTTATTTTCGGTCATGACCGCCGTTTTTCCCTTAGGGACTCCGATTAAATTCAAGTTATAGTGACGACCACTAATAGCACCGTTTCCGATTGCTTGAACAGCGAGAGCTGAGGCTAATAAACCTAAAGTCGCTATCGCGACTAAATAAGCTTTTTTCATAGCATTTTTCACCTCCTCTCTAGTTTTATGTCTTTAAAATGTACGTTCTAGTTTAGGGGCTCCCCCCGTGGGTTTGCCCCACCTAGACCTAATATATTACTGCTTTTGAAAAAATATGTCAATAACATATATTTGCTTTTATTTTTATTAAAAACTCTTGAAAAATGCTATAATAAGGGCATAATCAAAGCACATGGGGATATTTAAGCAAAAAGTGAACACTTGGTATAAGTCGGAGCTATTTTGGCCAGCCTGGCTTTTTTTAGGCTTGAGCTGTTTGGTGGTGATTATTTTTTGGCAGAGAGTAGAGCTTTCCTCAAGCGATTTAGGTCGACATCTGGAAAATGGTCGCTTAGTTTTTGTAAACTCAGATGTTTTATTTCGTAATTTTTATTCTTATACTGAACCTGGTTTACGCTTTGTTAATCATCATTGGTTGTCTGGCGTTATATTTTACGGAATATATCTTATTGGAGGTTTTAAGGCGCTATCAATTTTTAATATTATTTTAGCTTTAACAATTTTTGCCTTATTCTTTTATTTGGCCTATCGGCGTTCTAATTTTTATATTGTCGCCACTCTTTCTGTGCCGGTAATTTTTTTAATGACGGAAAGAGTTGAGATTAGGCCGGAAATGTTTAGTTATCTTTTTTTGGCGATAGTTTGGTTAGTCTTAGAGAGTAAACAGTTAGCCCGAAGACAGCAGTTTTGGATTCTCTTGCCTCTATTTGTTCTGTGGGCCAATATTCATATATATTTTTTTCTCGGTCTAGCTTTAGCTGGGTCGTATATGGTAAGTAAAATTTTAAGAATTTTAAAATGGCAGGATTTGTGTCCCAACTTCAAGCTTTCAGCTGTTTGGCATAAAATTTCTCAGCCCGTGCTTGATTTTGGATTATTAGCCGTGGCTTGTCTAATCAATCCTAATCACATTCGTGGTTTATTGTATCCTTTTAATATCTTTAAAAGTTACGGCTATCAGGTTGCCGAGAATAAGAGTATTTTTTTCTTGGACGACATGATGCTTAATCATAATTTTCAAATATTTAAGCTACTGCTACTATTATTATTTGTAAGTTTTGTGGCTGCCTATATCATTAATGGTCGTCATCGTTATACTTCTTGGTTGTTTGGTATTTTTGTTTCTATTATGGGACTATTTGCCTCTCGTAATTTAGCAATCTTTGGTCTAGCGGCGCTAGTTCTAATTAGCGGGTCCTTGCTACCGGTCTATAATTTGTTAGTTGAAAAATTTAACCGCTACGCAGATTTTCGCTGGCGGATAATTCATTTTTTGAGTTTAGCTGGAGTGATAGTTTTTGCTTTTATATTTTTACTGACAGATGCTAACCGTCGCCAGTCATTTTTAAAGAATGAGCCTGGTTTGGGAGTGAATGCTGGCAGCGAAGAAGCTTTTAAATTCTTTACTGAGCAAGAATTGTTTGGCCCAATCTTTAATAATTATGACGCTGGCAGTGCTTTGATTTTTGGTCTGCCAGAACCAGAAAAAGTTTTTGTTGATAACCGCCCTGAAGCTTATAGCGTTGATTTTTTCCAAAAAATTTACTTACCAATGCAAAATGATCAGTCGATGTGGCAGCGGTCGGTTAAAGATCATGACCTGAAAACAGTTTTTTTTGCTCACTCTGACAGTACTCCCTGGGGCCGAGCATTTCTTTACTCTATTTTGCGCAATCCTGATTGGCGCTTAGTTTATTTTGATAGCTATTATGTTATTTTACTGCGCCTTGATGCTTATAGTTCAGAAAAGATAGAAACATTATCAGTAGATGTTCAGTTGTTTCGACAGGAATTACGTTTACTTGCTAGCCTTTCCAGTCTAGAGGCAAAATTTAGCTTAGCTGAATTAGCACAGGCGGCTGGCCACTCTGACTTAGCTGAAGAGATTTATCGCCAAATTATGTTGGCTCATCCTAGTAATGCTCGAGCTATTTTTTCTCGAGCTTCTCTTTATGCGGCCGCTACTGACACCACCAGTCTTTATCAGGCAATTGATTATTTTAAACGTGGTCTTAAGAAAGAGCCAAGGACGCCAGGAATGTATAGCCAAATAGGATTAATATACTGGCGGCTAGCAAACTATGATCAAGCAGAAAGCTATTGGCAAAAAGCAAAATCTAAACAAAAAGACCAGGCGGCCGAAGGCTACCTGGCGCAACTTGAAGACTTAAGGAGTCGTGGCCTTTTACCTAAATAGCTTTTCTTTTAAGAGAGTGGTGACCGCTAAAAATCCATCCTTCGGGGTGATTTTTTTTCCTTCATTATAGCCACGGCGATTATAACTAATGGGTAGCTCTTTTATGTTATAACCATGTTTTAATAAACGCGCGGTTATTTCTGGTTCGATTTCAAAACGTTTACCATCAAGACGGATGTGTTCTAGCGCGGAACGGGGAATTAATTTAAAACATGTCTCCATGTCGGTTAACTTGGAACTAAAAAGTAGGTTGGTCAATGAGGTTAAAAAATGATTTACAAAATAATGAAAAGAGATTGGAGGGTTATTATGAAAACGTGACCCATAGATTGCTACTAGCTTTTGGGAATCTTCTGATTCTATGGCGTAGTTAAATAGTCTAACAATATCTTGTGGTTCATATTCTAAGTCAGCATCACAGACGATAAAATAATCGCCGCTAATTTCTTGTAGACCCCTTTTGACTGCCGCACCTTTGCCTTGGTTTAGTTCCTGACGGATTAAAGTAAAACTAAAGTTTTTTTGTAAATCTAATAAGAGCTCGGGAGTTTTATCACTTGAGCCGTCGTCTATAACTATTATTTCTTTTTCCAAAGCAAGCCCGCAAATTGCCGGTAGAGATTTAGCAATTAAATGCTCCTCGTTAAAAACAGGGACGATGATAGAGAGTTTGGGCTGGTGAATTAGTTTCATGTATTTATTATAACAGTAAAAACGTTACTCCGACAAAAGTTGTTTAAAGCGTAAAGCTTTGTTGGCAGCTTTTTCTAAGGGTAAAAGTAAGTTTTTGATTATTGGTGCCTTATCATCTATCTTTAATTTTTGTGCCTCATTTCTCGCTTGTTGGCATAATTTTAAGATTGCATTGCAGGTGGGGATGGCGGCTCCATAGGCAAACAGGAGATGTAAAATTTCTGTTTTGTAGTAGAGGTTTTTATTAATTTTTCTTCTTATGCCTTCTTGAATCACAAGTAAATTGACAGCAGTTAATTTTCCAGATTGTAAATCATCTAGCCAATCCTTAGCATCATCGGATAACTGTTTAGCGGCTAGTGCGTAGCGAAAATAATTAACTAGCCTTTCTTCGTCTAATTTTTTAAAAGTAAGTAAGGCTGCTATTGGCGCTAAAGCAAGGGCGAGTGATTTTTTTGATAAGTCTTTTAAACGGGAAAAATCGGGACAATTTTTTGGTAGTTTAGGTATACCATCTTTCCAAATAATTATATTTTTTTGGAGCTCCTGTTTATTAGTTGAGTCTAAATCATCGAGTATTTTGTTACAGGTTTTTTTAAATGATGGCGTCATGTTTTCTAGATAAATAGTTTCTAAAAATTTTCGGTAATAGCGGTTAGCTTCGGGCAGTTTGTCTGGCTGACCCTCGCCGTCAAGAAAATCATCATAAATATTTAAAGCTTGCCAGAGACACTCCTGGGCTTTTTTAAGCTTTTTTAAATACCGGGGTGATATTTTTTTATCTATTAGAGAATTGACTAACCAATCAGGCCAATGATAGGCAGGGGAGCGTTTCATAATTTTTCGTTTATTGGGAGACTAATAGTAAAAACTGTGCCTTGGTTAACTTGGCTTTGTACCTCTAGTTTTCCTAAAAAATCTTTTTCAATAATGCTTTTAGCTGAAGATAATCCTATGCCGAAACCGCAACCAGGCTTAGTGCTAAAAAATGGTTCAAAGATTTTTTCAATATTTTCTAGCAGGATGCCGTCGCCCTTGTCTTCAACAAATATTTTATAAAAATTTTGATCATTAGTTAAATGAACATTGATTAATTTATTGTTAGCATTAGTTGAAGTAGTACTTGCTTCAATTCCATTGGCGATAAGGTTGGCTATTACCTGGCCGAATTTAGCAGGGTCTCCAAAATAATTAATTTCTACATCTTCGTTAAAGACAACTTGTACATTTGCTTGTCTGGCTTTGTAGGATAGAATTTTAATCACTGTTTTAATTTCTTCGTTAAGAGAAAATTTTTCTTGGCGATTTTCCTTGCGAATTGAACGTTTGATGCAGGCAATTAAATCTTCCATTTTACGCGAAGCGGCAATTGCTTGAGAAAGGGAATCCTTGGCGCTGATAATTTTATGTTCACCATTATTATGAATCTGCTCCAAATTAAGAGAAACGGCAGTTAAGGGATTAATTAAGTCATGGAATATACCCGAGGAGACACGCCCGAATTCAGCTAAGCGATATAATTGACTTATTTTTTCTGCCTCCATTTCTCTAATCATCCTGGTTCTTTCAATCACTCTTTCTTCAAGAGCATCTTTTTCAGCGATTAGCTCCTTTTCACTATCTTCGGCTCGTTTTAAAGAGCGTCTAATTTCTCGCTCAAATATTATAACTAAAGAGGTAATAAGTAAGAGCAGAATGGCGTAAGTAATGGCATCGCCTAATTCATGTTTTTCTGCTCGCCAGTAGCTGGCAACTTTAATTAAATCAGTGTTATGAAGATGTGTTAGATAAATTAAGAATGAGTTTAAAATAATTGCTCCCCAGAGTGCAGCAGGAGCGCTAATTAGTACTCCCAAGAAAGTAATTATTAGGACGCCTAATAATAAGGCGGCTGGCAAATCTGCACCCCAATTAATAAAAGAGTAAAGCATGGGTAAAGAATAGACTCCAATAAGAAGCCATGAAGCCAGTCTATTCCAGTTACGTCCAGATAACCATCTTAAGAAAATAAAAAATAACAGAATGCCTAAGGTGTAAAATATAGGCAAGCCCCGATCGTGTTGATTTGTAATAACATCAATTAGGCGGATAATGTTTAATAAGGTAAAGACAATAATTGAGAGTAATAATAGAATGTTAAGAACTAATGTTCTTCGACCGCGGTCGGAATTAATATTTTTTGGCATTATTAAAAATTGCCAAAAAGCGTCCGCTTTTCGATAAGCGGAAGTAAGCGTGGACATAATAGTTAAATTTTCATTTGAGAAATAAATCAAGGCGCCCCTAGATAAAGGGGCGCCTTGAGGGTTAATCGCGCCAAGGTGTCCCTGGATTTAAAAGTTGGGACATAATGATAGCTAGTGGTGCTAGCTTGGCGAGGGCTTGAGCGCGTCTCACGATTTTTTTTGATTTCTTTTGCATACGATATGGTTAATGAATTAGAAGTTAATACTTTTACTCATGCTCATCAATTTTGTAGCCACGATTAGATAAGGTGAAAATAAATTTATCTCGATTGCTTTCTAGTTTTTTTCGTAGTTTCATAATATGGACTTCAATTGTATTAGAGAAGGGATTAGCGTTAACGTCCCAGACATGCTCCATAATATCTTGACGCGAAACGTAGCTGCCTTTTTTCTCTAAAAGAAAAGTTAGAAGGGCAAATTCTTTAGCACGCAGCTTAATAGAATGACCATGCTTTTTAACAATAAATTTATCTGGGTATAGTTCAATATTTTTTATCTTTAAACAACTCGTTTTAATTTCAGCTGGCCTTCTAGTAACCGCTTTAATTCTGGCCCAAAGCTCACAGAGAGAAAATGGTTTAATTAAATAATCATCAACTCCGGCATTTAGAAGATTTATTTTATCGTCTAATTCCGAGCGCACAGTAATCATGATGACTGGTGTCGTGTTGTTCTCCTGTCTTATTTTTTCAATAATTTCCTGACCGTTTAATTTCGGTAGGTTGAAGTCTAGTAAAATAACAGCGTACTGATTAGTTAGGGCTAGTCTTAATCCGTGCTCGCCGTCGTTAGCTAGGTCGGTGACCACGTTTTTGGCTTTTAAAAAAGAAGTTAAAGATTTAGCAATTTCCAAATCATCTTCTATTAGTAATATTCTCATATAGTTTTAAGCTAGTTTATATATCTGCTTCTATTATAGAATAAAAGGGATGAACAAAAAATAAACTTTTTCAGGGTTGCCTTTCGCGCCTATAAAGGTTAATATTTAAGGTAACCAAATAAATAGGAAAAAATGTCAAAAATTGGTCGCCGTGGGCGATTGTTGGACATTCTAAGAGAAACCAAATCTAGCCCTTTTTCTATCCAGGAGGGCCGTTTTCGCTTTGGTCAGCTTAAAGACTCGGTTTATTATTCTGATTGGACTGAGGAGTCTTTTCTTTCGGATAATAGTCATAAGGGAATGGTGACCCGTAGCTTTAATTTCGCGAAGTTGAAATACTTGGTGTTAATTGCCGTTTTAGCGCTGTCAGTTCTAATTGGTCGCACTGCTTGGCTGCAGGTAGTTAAGGGTCAGCATTATTATTTGCTATCAGAAGATAATCGTTTGCGTGCCGAAATTATTGAACCTAAGCGAGGGATAGTCTATGACCGCAATTTATTGCCCTTAGTAAGAAATAAGGCTAACTTCGTTCTTTATTTGCGACCAATTGAATTACCAAAAGCCGAACTAGAAAGAGATGCCTTACTAAGAGAAATTAGTACTATTTTAGAAAGGGGGCAGGCTAACAACTCTTCATCAGAAACGACTGAAGGTCATATTTCTCTTGATGGTAGAGAGTTGGATCTTGTAGCCGATGGCGCTTCTTTTTATGAAATTAAAGAACTACTGTCGTCTGTAAAAATTGGCTCTTTGCAGTCATACCAGCCGCTCTTTATTAAAGATGGTATTGATTATGAGACGGCCATGTTAATTAATTTAAAATTAGCAGATTGGCCAGGCGTTTTCTTAACTAATAAGATTAGACGCGAGTATTTAGTAGCTGGCGCTAGTGACACAGAAATCGCCACCACTACCAGCCTATCTCACATCATTGGTTATACCGGAAAGATTAGTGAGAAAGAATTAGCTGATTTGCGTTCTGGTTATTCCTTGATTGATTATGTTGGCAAGGTTGGTTTAGAATATTCTTGGGAAAAAGAACTACGTGGCTTAACTGGACGCAAGAATATTGAAGTTGATGCCCTGGGTCGCCAGAAAAAAGTAGTCAGCGAGACTCCGGCGCAGGATGGTTATAATTTGCAACTATCTTTAGATTTAAAATTACAACAAGAAATAGAGAGGATACTGCAAGAAAAAATTTCCGGAGATGACCCGAAGCGCGCTTCGGTGATTGTAATGGATCCGCGTACGGGCGCGGTTCGTGCTTTAGTTAGTTGGCCGGCCTATGATAATAATATGTTTGCGCGCGGAATTAAACAGGGAGAGTACGATGAATTAATTAATAATTTAAATCGGCCGTTATTTAATCGAGCCATTAGCGGAGAATTTCCTTCCGGCTCAACAATTAAACCAATTTTTGCGGCTGGAGCTTTGCAGGAAGGCATTATTACCGATAAGACTACTTTTTTGAGTAATGGCGGGCTACGTATCGGCCAGTGGTTTTTTCCTGATTGGCGAGCTGGTGGTCACGGCTTAACTGATGTTAGAAGAGCCATTGCCTTTTCAGTTAATACCTTTTTCTATTATATTGGTGGCGGCTTTGGTGATTTTCGAGGCATGGGCTTAGACGGTTTGGTGAAATATTCTCGTTTATTTGGCTTGGGAGAAAAATCGGGTATTGATATTAGTGGCGAGGTAGCTGGATTTGTGCCGACACGAGCCTGGAAGGAACAGGCAAAGAATGAACCTTGGTATATTGGCGACACCTATCATTTTGCTATTGGTCAAGGAGATGTTTTAGCGACCCCACTTCAAGTGGTAAACTTTACGGCAACGATTGCTAATGGTGGTACGCTGTATCGCCCACATTTAGTGGACAAAATAATGGATAGTAATAATCAGCTAGTCAGAGCAGTTTCCCCCGAAATAATCCGAGAAGATTTTATTAGTCCGAGTAATATTGAAATAGTGCGCGAAGGCATGCGCCAGACAGTTACCATCGGCAGTGGTCGATATCTAGATTCTTTGTCGGTGACCGTTGCCGGCAAGACTGGTACGGCACAGTGGTCAAGTCAAAAAGATACCCATGCTTGGTTTGTTGGCTTTGCTCCCTACGATAATCCAGAAGTGGCGATTACTATTCTGGTTGAAGAAGGTGGCGAGGGAAGCGCCATTTCTACGAGAATCGCTTATGATATTTTAAATTGGTATTTTAGACCAGATGAGGCCAAGGTTGAAATTAGTAATGAACAATAATTATGCCCTTATATATTCATTTGTTAATTCATTTTTTATTGGCGGTTCTGGTGGGTTATTTATGTGGACGAGTTTTTAAGCAAGTTCGCTTGGGAATTATTGTTGGTGTGATTGGTGGATTTTTAATTGACCTGGATCATGTTTTGGAATATTTTTTAGTTTTTGGACCGACTTTTAATTTCCAATATTTTATTGAGAGTCGGCAGTTTTTAATTAGTGAGAAAATTAGACTTTATTTTCACGCTTGGGAGTATTTGCCGATTTTAGTGCTTTTGGCTTGGTTTTTTAGGGCCAAGCAAAAGCTTAAATTAATTTTTATCACCTTAGCTTTTTCTGGCTCCGTGCACTTAGTTTCTGATATTTTTATTAATCAATACTATTTTGGTTACTACTCTATAACGTATCGTTATCAGCGCGATTTTTCTGCTTCACAATTGTTAAGCGAAGAGCAACATCAGTTAAATTTGGACTATAGAAAAGAGTTAGGAATTTAGCTTGTTTTAGATAAATAATGGTAGTTATTAGCACTCTATTGACTTGAGTGCTAATTTTGTTTATAATGCTTTTAGAAAGGAAATAAAACTATATGATTTCAGAACGTAAGCTATTCTTATTGGATACTATTATTAGGGAATACGTAAAGACTGCGCAGCCAGTCTCTTCTGGCGTTTTGGTACAAAAATATAAATTAGACATTTCCCCGGCTACCGTTCGTAATGAAATGATGGAGTTAGAAGAAGAGGGTTACATCTATCAACCTCATACTTCGGCTGGACGTGTGCCAACTGAGGCTGCTTACCGCCTATATCTTTTGGGTTTACAAGAAAATAAAAAAAATAGAGCCCTAAAAGAAGCAGAAGAAAAATTATTAGCTGGTCTTTTCCGTCATGATGAGGTTGCCTTTCGCCAGACCGCTAAAGCGATTGCAGAATTAGCTGGTGGTGCAGTTTTTTGGGCCTTTCATAAAAACGATCTTTATCACACCGGCCTGTCTAATCTTTTTTCTCAGCCAGAATTTAAACAAGCGAGTGCAGTGTGTGATGTTTCTGGAATTATTGATCGCATGGAAGATATAATTGATGAGATTTTCGAAGATTTAGGTGAAGGTGAAAGAGCGTTAGTGGGGACAGATAATCCTTTTGGAAATTTTTTAAGCACCGTTTTAGTTAAATATAGAAACGCTGATTCGCATGGCTTATTTGGAATTTTAGGACCGATGCGCATGGATTACGGACGCAATTTAGCCCTTGTGGGATTTATTAAAAAGCAATTTGATAAATAAAACTATGGAAGCAGTTAAAAAAGGAATTTACCGTCACTATAAAGGAGCGGAATATAAAATTTTAAATGAGGTTTTGGATTCAGAAAGTAAGGAAGAGATAATTGTTTATCAAGATATTAAATATCCGGAAAAAATTTGGGCCAGACCAAAAGCAATGTTTGTCGAAGAAGTTGAAACTAAAGATGGTAAGAAGTCGAGATTTGAATTTTTACGTGAATCCGATGATGAGACTTGGGAAAACAAGTATTTGCGCGCGCTGGCTGATTATCAAAATTTACTGAAGCAAGCAGCTAAGGACAGAGAGGACTTTATAAAATATGCAGTTAGTGATTTTTTACAAGATTTGTTACCAGTATATGATCATTTAAAGCTTTCTTTGTCCGGGCTTAACCCTGAAGAACTTAAAAATCCCTGGGCGGTCGGCGTTACTCATGTTTTAAAACAGTTTAAGGATGTTTTGGAATCACGGGGAGTTTCAGAAATTAAAACCGTGGGAGAACAGTTTGATCACGATACCATGGAGGCGGTTGACGGCGAAGGAACCTTGGTTAAACAAGAAATTATGCCGGGGTATAAACTTAATGGTCGCCTTATTCGTCCCGCTAAAGTAGTTGTTAGCAAATAAAAATAATTAATTTAGTTCTTCTGTCATCTACTTATCATTTGAATAAGTTTTGCCAGAAGAAAGTATGAATCTATGTCATTAATTAAATGGACCCCATTTTTTTCGGAGTTCGACGACATGGATAAGATGATGGAATCCATGTTGCCAGCCGTTCGTGGTAATCAGTTTGGTTTTACGCCAGCCGTTGACATGTACGAAGATAAAGATAATATCATCGTTGAGACACAGTTGGCCGGTATTGACCCAGAAAAAGTCGATATTTCTATCGAAAATAATGTTCTATGTATTAAGGGAGAAAGTGAGAAGAAAAGTGAGGTTGAGGATAAGAATTATTATCGTAAGGAAATTCGTCGCGGCTCTTTCTACCGCTCAATTCCGCTGCCAACTAAGGTTGATGGTGATCATGCTCAAGCTTTGACTGAAGGAGGAATTCTAAAGATAAGCATTCCAAAAGCAGCTGAAGTAAAGCCAAAGTCAATTAAGATACAGACTAAAAAATAACAATACTATATGGGAAAGATTTTAGGAATCGATCTAGGGACAACCAACTCCGCCATGGCAATCATGGAAGGCGGCGCCCCTAAGATTGTCGAAAACATTGAAGGTAACCGCACGACACCGTCGATTGCAGCTATCTCAAAAAATGGTGAGCGCATTGTTGGTGCGGCCGCTAAGCGTCAGGCTGTTATTAATCCTGACAATACTGTTTATGCAGTTAAGCGTTTGATTGGACGTCATTTTGGTGAAGAAGAGGTGCAGCGCGATTTAAAAACTGCACCGTATAAAATTGTCCAAGCTGGTGAAGGTGTTAAAGTAACGATGGGTGATAAAGATTATACGCCTCAGGAAATTTCTGCCATGATTTTATCTAAACTCAAGGCCGATGCGGAAGCTAAGCTAGGAGAGAAAATTACTGAAGCGATTATTACTGTCCCTGCTTACTTCAATGATTCTCAGCGCCAAGCAACTAAAGATGCTGGTCAAATTGCTGGATTAGAAGTAAAGCGTATTATTAATGAGCCAACTGCAGCCGCTTTGGCTTACGGTTTTGACAAGAAGAATGGCCAGAAAATTGTTGTTTATGATTTGGGTGGTGGCACTTTTGATGTATCTGTTCTAGATATTTCCGCTGATACAGTTGAAGTAAAATCAACTAATGGTGATACACACTTAGGCGGAGAAGATTTTGATCAGAGAATTATTAATTGGATTATTGAAGAATTTAAGCGTGATCAAGGTATTGATTTATCCAAAGACACGTTAGCTTTGCAGCGTATTAAAGAATCAGCTGAGAAGGCAAAAATTGAATTATCAACTGCTCAAGAAACAGAAATCAATCAGCCGTTTATTACGACTGATGCTAATGGTCCTAAACATTTAGTGATGAAATTATCACGCGCTAAGTTAGAATCATTAGTTTCTGATTTAGTTGATAAAACAATTGAACCTTGTCGCCAAGCGCTTAAAGATTCTGGTTTTGAGTTAAGTGAAATTAATGAAGTCTTGATGGTTGGCGGTATGACCCGCATGCCTTTAGTTCTCCAGAAAGTTAAGGAGTTCTTCGGTAAGGAGCCAAACTTAAGTGTTAACCCTGATGAAGTAGTTGCTATGGGAGCAGCCGTTCAGGCTGGTGTTTTACAAGGGGACGTTAAGGATGTTCTCTTATTAGATGTTACCCCTTTAACTCTTGGCATTGAAACTTTAGGTAGCGTCGCTACTCCGCTAATTGAAAAGAATACTACTATTCCAACTTCTAAGTCACAGGTATTTTCTACGGCTGCTGATGGTCAGACTAGTGTCGAAATTCATATTGTTCAAGGAGAAAGACCAATGGCTGCTGACAATAAAACTTTAGGACGCTTTATTCTTGACGGCATTCCTTCGGCACCACGTGGCGTGCCACAAGTTGAAGTTAAATTTGATTTAGATGCTAACGGTATTTTAAATGTTTCCGCTACTGACAAGGCAACTAATAAGCAACAGAAGATTACTATTACCGCTTCTTCCGGTTTGTCTAAAGAGGAAATTGAAAATATGAAAAAAGAAGCAGAATTGCACGCTGATGAGGACAAGAAAAAGAAAGAAGAGGTAGAAATTAAGAATCAAGCTGATGCCGTTGTCTTTACTATTGAAAAAATGATTAAAGAATCTGGTGATAAGATGAAGCCGGAAGATAAGAAAGAATTGGAAGAAAAGAATGAGGCTTTAAAGAAGGCTAAAGATAGTAATGATATTAACGACACCAAGAAAAAACTAGAAGAAGTTAATACGGTTGCGCAACGCATTGGGGCAGCTATGTATCAACAGCCGGGCACTAATCCAGCAAACGCTACTCAAGCAGCCGCTGGCGACACAGACTCTGCCACTTCAGAATCGGGTTCCGCAGAAGGGAAGAATGATAAGGATAAGGTAGTTGAGGGTGAAGTTGAAGAGAATAAGTAATTAGTTTTTTCCTTGCTTGCCTCTCTTTATTTTTAAGGAGGGGCAAGTTGTTGAAAAAATAAATTATGTCCAAAGATTATTACGATATTTTAGGAGTATCAAAATCAGCTAGCCAGGATGAAATCAAGGCGGCTTTTCGCAAGAAAGCGCACGAGCACCATCCTGATAAAGGTGGTGATGCGGAAAAATTTAAAGAATATAACGAAGCTTATCAAATTCTGGGCAATGCTGAGAAGCGTCAAAAATATGATCAATTCGGGTCAGCCGCTTTTCAGCAGGGGGGAGCTGGCGGTTGGGGTGGTCAGGGATTTTCCGGTTTTCAAAATGGCGCCGGCATGGATTTTGATTTGGAAGATTTAAGTGAGATGTTTGGTGGCTTCGGTGATATTTTTGGTTTTGGTGGTGCTAGTCGCGGCGGAAATAAAAGACAAACTCGAGGACGTGACATGGAAATGGAATTAAAGTTAGAATTTTTAGAAGCTGTTTTTGGCGCTGAAAAAGAAATTACTTTTTCTAGACAAGAAACCTGCAAACATTGCCAAGGTAAAGGGGCAGAGCCGGGAACAAAAATTACTTCTTGTGGACATTGTCATGGCACGGGGTTTGTCGCAAAGCTGCAGCGTACTATTTTAGGAAATATCCAAACTAAAGTTGCTTGCCATTATTGCCAGGGCGAAGGTCAAACATTTAGTCATAAGTGCTCGACTTGCTCCGGGTCAGGTATTAGTAGGGCGCAGGCCAAGCTAAAAGTTAAAATTCCGGCTGGGATTGCCACTGGTGAGTCAATTCGTTTAAGCGGACAAGGCGAGGCCGGTCACAAGGGGGCAAGCGCTGGAGATTTATATTTACGCATTCGCGTTCAGGCTCATAAAAAGTTTGTTCGCGATGGCTATGACATTAGGACAGAAGAATCTATTTCGGTTAAACAGGCGATTTTGGGCGATAAGATTGAGGTCGAAACTGTTAATGGTCCGGTTAAACTCAAAATTCCTGAAGGCACACAATCAGGTACTATTTTCAAAATAAAAGAGCGCGGCATCCCTCGATTGCATGGTAGCGGTCAAGGAGACCATTTTATACGTATAAGTGTCAAGATTCCGGCAGGATTAAATAAAAAGAATCGAACATTACTTCAAGAATTAGATATTTAAGCCTAAAAAGCCTGTTTTGATTGACTTTTTAAGGAAAAGTGTTAACATGTCAGTAGTTATAAACTAACCACTAAATACTATGGGAAACTGGTTTTCCAAGCTTTTTGGAGCTAAGGATTGTTGTTGCAATCATGGTGAGGATTGTTGTCAGGAGAAAAAGGCGGCTGATAGCGTTCAGCCCGAACAGGTAGAAGTTAAAAGCAATGTCGACGAAAAAACTGAATAACGGCTTGTTAGAAAAATAAAAAACGCGGATCTCGCGTTTTTTAAATGTTCACTTATTATTTTACTTAATTATGTTGATTGATACCCATGCCCATATAAATTTTGCAGCTTTTCGTGATGATGCCGAAGAGACTATTAGACGCGCGCTTGATAATGACACCTGGATGGTTCTAGTTGGATCGGAGTTAAAAACTTCTAATCGCGCCCTTAACTATGCTAATCGTTACGAGAGGGGTGTTTATGCTGCAATTGGCCTTCATCCCATTCATTTACAAGAAGGATTAGTTGAAGATACTGGTGATAGTGGTGATTATAGTTTCAAGCCTCAGGCTGAAGAGTTTGACTATGGTAGCTATGAAAAGTTGGCAAAATTTGAAAAAGTAGTAGCTATCGGCGAAATTGGCCTTGATTACTATCATTTAGACCCCACTTCCGACATTCCAGCTGTGAAGAAGAAGCAGCAGGAGGTGTTTATGGCCCAATTGCTTTTAGCAAGAAGTCTTGATTTGCCAGTTATTATTCATTGTCGCCAGGCCCATGACGATCTTCTGTCTATTTTAAAGGATTTTAAGAAGGAGTATGGACATTTATTGCCCGCTAGTCAGCCTTGGGGAGTAGTTCATTGTTTTTCCGGTGACGAGGATTTAGCTTGGCAATATTTCAATTTAGGACTACTAATTTCTTTTACCGGCCTTATCACCTTTAGTCAAAATTGGGATGATTTGATTAGAAAAACGCCGATTGAAAAGATAATGGTTGAAACCGATTCACCATATATGACCCCTGATCCTTATCGTGGTCAACGCAACGAACCCTTGCTGGTTCAATTGGTGGCTGCTAGAATCGCGGAAATTAAGGGAATGAAGTTTGAGAAAGTGGCAGAAGTTACCACCGCCACGGCGCGTAGTTTATTTCGAATTTAAATATAGAAATATCTTGGTGTCGACTCTAATTATTGAAAATCGACAGTCTTGACTTTTTCTAACATAAAGCTAAAATATATATGGATTTTAAAAAAATTGCCGATTTTAAAAGCGTAAGAGAGATGGCCTTGGCCGTTTTCTATTATGCTAGTGGCTCAATTTTTGGACCACTGCTTGTTTTCGGAGGATTGGGTTATTTAGTTGATAAATTTTTTGCTACCAGCCCTACATTCTTAATTGTAGGCGTTTTTGCTGCTTTTGTGACAACAAATGTCTTGTTATATAAAAAGGTAATTAAGATTAATAAGTTGATTGAGGCTCAGGGTAAGAAAAAGAAAGTTGATGATGCCTTGATTAAGAAAGAAGTAGTGGAAGAAATTAATAAGAATAAAGATTAGTATGGGTTTAAACATCTCTCTTGCGCCAGAAGTATTTTTTTACATTGGAACTTTTCCAGTTTCTAACACCCTTTTTTGGTCGTTTATAGTTTTTGTGTTTTTAGTTGTCTGGTCATTTTTCTTTAGTCGTAGCATTAAGCTCGTTCCTGGTAGATTTCAGAATGTTATGGAAATGATGATTGATGGCGCTTATGATTTTATTGAATCTATTGCTGGCAGCAAGAAAAAGGCAAAGAGACTTTTTCCTCTTATCTTTACCATGTTTTTTTTCGTGTTCTTTGCCAACCTTTTAACCTTTATTCCTGGACAAGCTGCCGTTACTCTTAAAACTGCTGGCGGTGTAGTACCTTTATTTAGAGCGATTATTTCTGATTATAGTTTGGTATTTATGATGACTATGGTTTCAGTCATCTTAATTCAGGTGGTAGCAATCGCAACCGTTGGACCACTCGGCTACATTGGTAAATTTATAAATTTCAAGAGTCCGTTAAAGTTTTTTCTTGGCATTATGGATTTGGTTGGGGAGTTAGCAAAAGTAATGTCTCTGTCTTTCCGTTTATTTGGAAATATTTTTGCTGGCGAAGTTTTGGGCGCGGTCATGTTGTTTTTATTTCCTTTCTTTTTGCCCCTACCTTTCTTGTTTCTTGGCCTGCTAACTGCAGTTGTGCAACCATTTGTTTTTGCTGTTTTGACGCTTGTCTTTATTTCGATGGCGTCAGAAGTTGAAGAAGCGGAAGCAAATGCTTAAAGTTTAATTAGTTTTTAATAATAAATAATTTAATAAATACCAAAAGTATGGAAATGGAAGCAGCAAAGTATATCGGCGCCGGCCTAGCAATGGGTCTTGGAGCTGTTGGTCCCGCTATCGGTGAAGGTATCGCCGCCTCTAAGGCGCTCGAAGCTATTGGCCGTAATCCGGAAGCAAGTGGCAAAATCGCTCCTTTAATGTTCGTAGCGATGGCTATTACCGAATCTACCGGTATTTACGCTTTAGTTGTCGCTTTAATTATCCTCTTTGCCTAGAGAATAAAGACTGTCCACCTCTTCTCAAAATTAGGGGTGGATTTCTTTGTTTTTTAATCATTTTTGACATCTATGAACAGCTTAATTGAAGCTTTAGGTTTGGACTGGCGAGTACTACTAGCTCAGTTTTTCAACTTCGGCATCCTCGTATTTGTACTTTGGCGCTTTGCTTATAAGCCCGTTTTTAAGATTTTAGAAGAGAGACGCGAGAAGATTGAAAAAGGTCTTAAGGATTCAGATGAGGCAACTGCTAGACTTGAAGGCTCCATTAAGGAAAGCAAAGAAGTAATTGTTAAGGCTCGTCAAGAAGCTAATGCGATTGTTGAAGAAGCTCAAGCGAGAGCTGAAGCTAGATATCAGGAAGTGGTTAATAAGGCGAAGGAAGATATTAGGGTTGTTATGGATAAGGAAAAGGAAAAAATTACACAAGAAAAAGAAGCTATTGTTGGGCAAGTTAAGGCCGAATTATCATCTTTAGTCATGGCTAGTTTAAAAAAAGTTTTAGCTGAGGCGATGGATGAAGATAAGGATAAAAAAATTATTGATAAAGTAGTTAAAGAATTGTCTTAGTATAAATATGAAGATAACCCCTAAACAATACGCGCGCGGTTTATACGAGTTAGTGGCCGATAAGAGCAAGGCAGAAGCTGAGCGCTTAATTTCTGAGTTTATAAAATTTTTGCACCACAATAATGATCTGGCTAAGGCCGATCAGGTTGTTAAAGAATTAGAAACTTTATTTAAAGAGGCTAGTGGTGAATTAGATATTGAAGTAGTTAGTGCTCGTAAATTATCCAAAGCAGCCAAGGAAGCACTTAAGACTTATTTAGAACATAAATCTGGCGCGAAAGATATTTCTTTCTCAGAAACTATTGACCCAGAAATAATTGGCGGGTTTATTGCTCGCTATGATGATAAAGTAGTTGATAGTAGTTTAAGAAGTAGCTTAGCTCAATTTAGCAAACAGCTTAGTAATTAATAAAAATATGTCGAATACAAAAGATTTCATCGTTGAGCAACTGAAAAATCAGATTTCTGGATTCAAGGCAGAAATAGAAGAAAGCAGCGTTGGCCGCGTTCTTAAAATTTCTGACGGCATTGCTCTTATTTCTGGCCTTAAAGAAGCGATGATGAGTGAAATTCTAACTTTTAAATCAAAGGAAGGAGAGATTTCTGGTGTTGCACTTAACTTAGAAGAAAATTTAGTCGGTGCTATTATTTTAGGAGAACATTCAGCTATTAAAGAAGGTGATGAGGTTGTATGCACTAAAAGAATTTTAAGTGTACCAGTTGGCGAAGCAATGGTTGGTCGCGTGGTCAATCCTTTGGGCGAAGCAATGGATGGTAAAGGTAAGCCAGCCACTAAAGATTCTTATCCAGTAGAAAAAATTGCCCCCGGTGTTATTACTAGAGAGTCAGTTAAGCAACCAGTACAGACTGGTATTAAGGCGATTGATGCGATGATACCGATTGGCCGTGGTCAAAGAGAACTTATTATTGGTGATCGTCAGATTGGTAAGACTGCTATTGCAATTGACGCTATTATTAATCAGAAGGGTCAGAACATGAAGTGTATTTATGTAGCTATTGGTCAGAAAGAATCTAAAATCGCTACAATTGTACGCAAGCTTGAGGAAGCGGGTGCGATGGAATATACTACTGTTGTCTTAGCGGGCGCTTCGAGCCCAGCCTCAATGCTTTATATCGCCCCCTATGCTGGCTGTGCAATGGCCGAATATTTCTTAGACAAGGGCGAAGATGTTTTAATCGTTTACGATGATTTATCTAAGCACGCTGTTTCTTATCGTGAAATTTCTTTATTACTTCGTCGCCCACCAGGACGCGAAGCTTATCCAGGAGATGTTTTCTATTTACACTCTCGTTTACTAGAAAGAGCTTGTAAGTTGAATAAAGATTTTGGCGGTGGCTCAATTACCGCTTTGCCGATTATCGAAACTCAAGCCGGAGACATTTCAGCTTATATTCCTACTAACGTTATTTCTATTACTGATGGTCAGATTTTCTTAGAACCAGATATGTTCTATAAGGGTAATCGCCCGGCTATTAATGCTGGTCTATCGGTTTCCCGTGTTGGTTCTAGCGCTCAAATTAAAGCGATGAAAAAAGTAGCTGGTAAGATGCGTCTTGAAGCTGCTCAATTCCGTGAATTAGCAGCCTTTGCTCAATTTGGTTCCGATCTCGATGAAGAAACTAATCGCAAATTAGAAAGAGGTAAGCGTCTTTATGAAGTTTTCAAACAGGACCAGTATCAACCACTTTCTGTTGATAAGCAGGTTTTAATTTACTTTGCGCTTATCAATGGTTATGTTGATAATGTTCCGGTGGAAAAAGTTCGTGAATTTGAAGCTGGTTTGTATAAGTACTCTGACACCAGTAGCGAATTAGCGAAACTTATTAATGAGAAGAAGGACATCGACGACGAGGTTGATGCTCAGATGAGAAAAGTTATTGAAAATTTTAAAGAAACCCTGGACTATTTGAGCTAATATGGCACAAACGAAGGAAATATCCCGACGTATTAAATCCATCGGTAATATTAAAAAAATTACTAAAGCGATGGAAATGGTGGCGGCGGCAAAAATGAGAAGAGCAATTGAGGCGGTTTTAAGAACTAGAACCTACGCTAATTTAAGCTGGGAAACTGTTTTAGATCTCTCAAAGGCTGTTAGCAATCAAGGTAATCGTTCACTGCATCCGCTTTTGACTAAGCGTTCAGAGATAAAGAAGGCAGCTATTATTTTAATTACCTCTAATCGTGGTATGTGTGGTGGTTATAATTCCACTATTATTAATAAGGCTAAAGATTCAATTAAAAAACATAGTGATGTTCCAGTTGAATTTATTTTAGTGGGCAAGAAGGGGGCGGTTTTATATAATCAGAATCAAGCGATTGCGGCGGAATTTACTAAAAGTGATTTATTAAGCGACCCCAAGGAAGTTGTGCCAGTGGTAAGCCTGGCAATTAAAGATTTTTTGGAAGGGAAATACGATAAAGTTTTTGTAGCTTATACTGATTTCGTTAGCGCTGCTAAACAAATCCCGCGTATTAAACAGTTGTTGCCAGTTGATATCAATTCAGAAGAACAGTATCTAGGAATAGTCGCAGACCCAAAAATAAGTGTTAATAAACAACTACTTGAAGAGAAGGCTAAAAAACATATTGTTAAGGAGGCTGGTTATGAATATTTATTTGAACCAAGTCCGGAGGAAGTTTTAGATAAAATGATTCCGCGCTTACTAGAGGTTCAGGTATATCAAGCCATGCTAGAAGCCAATGCCTCTGAGCACAGTGCTCGCATGAGCGCCATGCATCAGGCAACTGAAGCAGCTAATGATATGGTTCAAGAATTAACACTATTTTATAATAAGGCCAGACAGGCTAGCATCACTGCAGAAATTGCAGAAATTAGTGCTGGTGCTAATGCACTTTTAGACTAATAAGAATTTAAAAATATGACTGACAAAAAAAGTAATCTCGGACAAGTCAAGCAAGTCATCGGCGTCGTTGTCGACGTTTATTTTGAAAATAACTTGCCGGAGATTTACAATGCTTTAGAAATATCACTTGGCGATCATAAGTTGGTTTTAGAAGTAGAACAACATATTGGCTCCAACGTTGTGCGCACTGTTGCCATGGGTTCAACTGATGGTCTTCGCCGTGGTGATAGCGTAGTTGATACGGGCGGTCCGATTAGCGTTCCGGTTGGCGAGGAGACACTAGGTAGAATCTTCAATGTTTTAGGAGAAGCGGTTGATGGTGGCAAGACTCCAAAAACTGCCAAGAAATATGGCATCCATCGTCCTGCTCCTAAGTTTGTTGATCAATCTGATAGCATTGAAATTTTAGAAACTGGTATTAAGGTTATTGATTTGATTTGCCCAATCGTTAAGGGTGGAAAAGTCGGAATGTTTGGTG
>CAYGOK010000002.1:32217-38144 GCA_964351585.1 uncultured Gammaproteobacteria bacterium
GTTATTGATTTGATTTGCCCAATCGTTAAGGGTGGAAAAGTCGGAATGTTTGGTGGCGCTGGTGTCGGTAAAACTGTTGTTATCCAAGAGTTAATCCACAACATTGCTTCTGAGCATGGTGGCTATTCGGTTTTCGCTGGTGTTGGCGAAAGAACTCGTGAAGGTAATGATTTGTATCATGAATTTAAAGAGAGCGGTGTTATTGATAAGGTTTCTATGGTGTTTGGTCAAATGAATGAACCACCAGGCTCACGTGCTCGAGTTGCTCTTACCGGTCTTTCCATTGCTGAATATTTCCGTGATGAAAAAAAGCAAGATGTACTTTTCTTTGTTGATAATATTTTCCGCTTTACTCAAGCTGGCTCAGAAGTGTCTGCCTTGCTAGGGCGCATGCCGTCAGCAGTAGGTTATCAGCCAACCTTATCTACAGAAATGGGAGAATTGCAGGAACGTATTACCTCCACTAAGAACGGTTCAATTACTTCGATTCAGGCGGTTTATGTTCCGGCTGACGACTTAACTGACCCTGCCCCTGCTACAACCTTTGCTCACTTAGATTCAACCGTAGTTTTATCTCGTTCTTTATCGGAATTAGGTATTTATCCAGCTGTTGATCCACTTGATTCCTCTTCTATTATTCTTGATCCTAAGGTTGTTGGCGCTGAACACTATGAGGTGGCACGCGGTGTCCAGAAAATTTTACAGAGATACAAAGATTTACAGGATATCATTGCTATTTTAGGTATGGAAGAATTGTCACCAGAGGATAAAATAATTGTGGCTCGTGCTCGTAAGGTGCAGAAGTTCCTATCTCAGCCCTTCTTCGTAGCTGAAGCTTTTACTGGTCGTTCTGGAAAATATGTTAAATTAGTTGATACAATTAAAGGATTTAAGGCAATTCTTGATGGTTCTCACGATGATAAATCAGAAGATGATTTTTACATGTGTGGAAGTATTGAGGAGGTAGCTCAGGCTTAATAACTAGCACGTCATTATGGCAGAGAAAAAGACCATAAAATTTGAAATTGTTACTTTAGATAGAGTTGTTTTAAAGCAAGAAATCTTGCAAGTAACAGCGCCAACCCAGGCTGGAGAAATCACAGTTTTACCTGACCACATTCCCTTGGTTTCAGTTTTAAAGCCAGGAGTAATTGAGGTAAAATTTGCTAACGGGGAAGTAGAAATAATGTCTATTTCAGGTGGGTTTATTGAAGTTTTAAAAGACAAGATTATTATTTTAGCTGATAAAGCAGAAAGAGCGGCTGAATTAGATGAGTCACGTATTATTGCTGCGCGAAAAACTGCCGAAGAAGCAAAAGAAAAAGCGGCAAGTGATGATCACTATGATTTATCCGCCGTGGCCGCTAAGCTGGAAACGGAATTAGCTCGCGAAAGAGCTTTGCATCGCTGGAGAAAGCTTAAAAATATTAATCCTGGTAAGTAATTGATATTAAAGTAAAAATAAAAATCCGCCCTTATGGCGGATTTTTTGTACTCAATTATTTTATTAACTTATAAAAAGAGAATAGCTAAAATAGTTAAACCAGCCACGATGCGATACCAGCCAAAAATTTGGAAATCATTTTTTTGAATATAGCGCAGGAAGAATTTAATTCCTAAAATAGCTGTGATAAAGGCTGTGATTAAGCCGATGACCCAAACTATTAATTCTTGACTGCTTAGTATAGGTGGTTCTTTATATAAGTCTAACATAGTGGCGGCTGCCATGGTTGGTAAGGCAAGTAAAAAAGAAAATTCAACAATATTTTTTCGAGATATGCCTAAAGATAAGCCACCCATAATAGTAGCAGCTGAACGGGAGACGCCAGGGACAATGGCTAAAGTTTGAAAAACGCCAATTAGAGCGGCCTTTTTATAAGATAATTCTGAGAGAGGTACTTCGATTTCCTCTGTCAGATCTTTATTGCTGGCTGTAGAGTTAACTCTTTTTTTAGCAAAGTATTTTTCTAGTATAATTAAAATTATACCGCCAACAATTAAAGTGCTGGCTATAAGTGGCAAGCTCTCCATTAGAAAATCTTTTACCAAGCCGTAGGCTGCTAAACCGATTAAAGCAGTAGGGATGAAAGCGGCGCCAATTTTAAGAATTAATTTTGGCTCCTTTATAAGTTTTTTAGCGTAAAGCACGGCAACAGACAGAATTGCTCCTAACTGAATAGAAATTAAGAAGCTTTTTAGCGTTGCTGTTTCTGGGATTTTTAGCCAGTTGGCGGTAATTATTAAATGAGCCGTAGAAGATATTGGCAAAAATTCAGTTACCCCTTCGACGATACCGAGAATTATTGATTGGATGATAGACATATTCTTATATTATGGCCTTATTTTAACACAAATTTTTACTTTAATAAACCCCGCTAGCAGATGTTATTGTTTGGTTGTGATTACTTTTTCTGTTATAATATAGGCATATTATTATTTATTCGATAAACATATGTCCTGTTGTCAAACGCCACCTAAGGCCAAGAAAAGGCCTATCGTTGTAGCGGTATCTGGTTACTTTAATCCTCTACATGTTGGTCATTTAGAAATGATTGAGAGGGCTAAGAAGTTGGGTGATAAATTGGTAGTTATTGTGAACAATGATAAGCAGGTCGCCTTAAAGGGAAGCGTCCCTTTTATGTCAGAAAAAGATCGAATAAAAGTTATTTCCGCCTTGCGCGATGTTAATTCTGTTGTTTTGTCTGTAGATAAAGATAAAACAGTTTGTCTTTCTTTGGCAAAAGTAAAGCCAGATATCTTTGCTAATGGTGGGGATAGAAAAAGTATTGGTGATGTTCCGGAATATCCTGTTTGTCAGAAACTGGGAATAAAGATGGTTGATGGTCTGGGTAAAAAGATTCGTGCTAGTTCGGAAATGATTGCTAAAGCTGCCGCCATGAAGATTGTTAACAAGTCAGAGGTGGCAGGATTAAAAATTAAATCAGTAAGAAAGAAATAAATAAATGGCTATTAAGAAATCATATATTTTAGGAGTAGTTGTAGTTATAGTTTTTGCTTTGCTTATCTTGGCTCGTCCGTTTTATCGTAACGTCATTAAACCTAATAAAGACATTTTTCCAGGTTTTATTACTAGATTAATAGAGGCAAGAGACAATCGACAATCACCAGCGCCACTAGTCTATAAAGAGGAAAAAACTTTAAAAATTTTAGAGGGATGGGATTTAGATGATATTACAAAATACTTAGAAACAGAAACCGGATTATCGCAGGCCGATGTAGAGCAAGTTTCTGGCCGTCCACAAATTGATTATCGTGATGAGACAGACTTATCTTTTCCTCCTGATTTTTCGGAGAAGTTTTCTTTTTTAAAAGATAAGCCGGCCCATTATAGTTTAGAAGGGTTTTTATTTCCTGACACTTATCGAGTGTTTACTGACGCTACGGCAGAAGATGTAATTTTTAAAATGCTCACAAATTTTGATCGTCGTTTGACCGCTGAAATGCGTGCGGAGATAGAGCGGCAAGGAAAAACTATTTACGAAGTTATTATTATGGCTTCTTTAATTGAGAAGGAAGCACCAATGAATTATAGTGATCCAGAAAATCGTGATGCTAGAATTGTTTCTGATATTTTTTGGGGACGATTAAAGATTGGTCAAGCCTTACAGTCTGATGCCACCCTTTCATATCTATTTAATGATAATAATCCCGCTCATAGTGGTGAGGAATTGAGAGTCGACTCTCCATATAATAGTTATAAATATCGCGGATTACCACCAACCCCGATTTGTAACCCAGGCATTAAAGCAATTGAAGCAGCTATTTATCCTATTCCGACCAATTATAACTATTTCTTAACTAATCTTGATGGCAGTAATATTTACTATGCGAGTACTTATGAGGAGCATTTGCAGAATAAATATAAATATTTAAAATAATATGTTTGACGAATCAACCGTCATTCCAGCTGGTTCCGAGCAATCTCAATACGAAGAATTGCCTTCACCTAAGCGTCAGCAAGCAAAAAAGATGTTGTTAGCAGCTGCCTTGGCTTTGTCTGTGGCTGTTTTTATCTTGGCGATAGTTTTGATCGCTAAGCGCTATGGAGGAGATAGGCCCCCCGTTATTACTCCAGTAACTGAAAAAAAAGAAGAAGAGTTTGGTGGCGGCACGTTACCAATTACCGACCCAGACCCCATTGCTACTACGACCGACTTCTTTGGAGGTAATGGTTTAGATGTTGAATATTTGTCATTTCATGATTTTTACGAAATTCCAAATAATTCTTATGAAGTTAAATTTCAAAATTATGAATTGCCTATCAATATTAAGATAGATGGCATGAATTATTATGATTTAGCTCGTAAAATTAATTTAGATTCAGCGGTTCCTAATTTAAATAGTCAAGGTTTTGCAATTTTAGATAACCCATGGCCCAATGAAGCTAATAATTTTTATTCTTTTTATGAAAAATTAGAAGCTAGTCAGATACCATTTTTAATTACCTCTGATTTTTTAATTTATTACTATCAAAATTCTTTAAAAAAAGTTTTTAAAGATATCGAAGAGCATGTCTTTTATGATAATCTCTGGGTGATTAACAAAGAAATGTATGAAATGGCAAAGAGTCGTTATGAAATTAGATTATCGGAGATTGGTAATATTAATGATTCCATTCTGGAGGGCCAGCGCATGGAGCTAGCTTTCTTTTCAGTCGCTCTTGAACTTCTTAAACCAGCTCAGGGACAAATTTCTTCTAAAGGAGCCTTGGATGATCCAACCAAATTTAGTGAAAGTGATGCGGAGCGTTTTCATTTCATCCCACCAGTTTATTTGCGCGATGATGTAATGAGAGAGGCGCAAATGATTCGTGCGGGCAGAGGACAAGTTAAATCGCCTAATCTGCTTTATACTAGAGACTATTCAGAATTTATAGTGCCTAAGGAATATAAGACTGATGCCAAGTTAAATAATTTTTATTTAGCTTCCCGCTGGCTTAATTCTTCTTTCCCGTTGTATTATAAAGACGACTCCTGCTCTGATTGTTATTTGGATAAGGAGGACTGGCGCTTGAATATGATAGCAGCAAGTTTAATTGCAACTGATTTTTCTGAGCGGGAAGACTTAAAGGGCCGGTGGGCACGTATTTATAAACTAATGGCTTTTTTTAAGGGGTTACGAGATGAGATTGATTATGTTGATTTTAGAGATGCGCTTGCTTTAGAATTTGGAGATGATTATGATGTAAACAATCTGTTTGATGACAAAAACCCAGAGGCGATGGCTAATTTAGATAAAATAAAAAACAAGTTATCTACCTATGAATTCGCTGAGATTAGAGGAGCACTTGATAAGAGTGATTTGGATATTAAGAAAAAAATAGGTTTCAAACTATTGACTGAGCCTTATTGGCCAAATGATTACATTTTTGGCATGCTGACTCATCCTAAAGTTGGTTATTACCTTGGATCTGAGAAATTTCCTAATAATTTAACCGTTTGCGATTTAAATAGGGTGTACGTTCGCTGTAATGGCACCTCGTTAGATATTGCTAATTTAGTAACACCGATGTCTGGTAATGAATTATTTGATCGCAATGCCAACTATCTTAATTATCAATCGCAAGCGACAGCCCTAGTCAATCAGTTTAATCGTGATGGTCTCTGGCACACTTCGAGTTATTGGTCGACTATAAGCTTAATGAAAGCGGTCCTTGCTCCGGAAAAGGATAAGATGCCAGCCTTTGCTAGCTCTGAAGCTTGGCGAGGAAGAAGTTTAAAAACAGCAATATCTTCTTGGATAAACCTACAGCTACCTTGGGAGCAAGTCGCTTTGGCGCCACCAGTTAGTGAATATGGACTAAGTGATTATTCAAGGCGTGATGAGAATATCTATATTGAACCGAATCTACATTTGATAAATGAATTGATTGCTACCAATAACATGATGGCTAAAATGTTTACCGC
>CAYGOK010000002.1:38244-62178 GCA_964351585.1 uncultured Gammaproteobacteria bacterium
TTGATTTTTAGTAAGTTGTTTGGGCCGGCCTTGAGCCGGCCTTTTTGTATACTTGACGCTTTCTATGGCTAGCGGTATACTTATCAAATACCCTCCCAGGGAGGGTAATTAAATATAATTTATGAAACCAATAAAAAAAATTGTCAGTCCTAGACAGGATGTTTCTCGTCGACTAAAAATTGCCTCTGGACATTTGCATAAAGTTATCGACATGGTTGATAGCGGTGTTTATTGTATCGATGTTATTCAGCAAATGGCGGCGGTAAGAAGCGCTATTAAAAAAGCGGAGGATGCTTTGATAGTTAGTCATTTAAATCATTGCGTTGTTGACGCTTTTCGTTCCAAGGATGGCAGTCGGGCCATTAAGGAGCTAGAACAAGTTTTTAAAAGAATTAGATAATTAATAATAACATATGAAAAATACAGTCCTACCTATCAAGGGGATGCACTGCCGATCATGCGAACTCATGGTTGAGGAGAATTTGAAAGAGATTAGTGGTGTTTGTAAGGTTGAAGTTGATCATGCCAAGGGGCAAGCAACCGTTCATTATACTGGTAATGAGCCGGGGGCCAAGGAACTAGCCGCCGCCGTTAAGCAAGCTGGCTATGAAGTTGGTCACGAAGTTAAAGCTCCTTGGATTAAGTTTGATATCAATACTATTTCCCAGTTAATTATTGGTACCGCTATATTATTAGCTATTTATCTTTTGCTACGTTTCTTTGGCGTTACCGACATCAGCGTTAATCAGAATTTTTCTAGTCCTGGACTGGGGCTAGTTCTTTTGACAGGCTTAGTGGCGGGAATTTCAACTTGTATGGCGATAACCGGTAGTTTAGTCTTAGGATTATCGGCTAAGTTTGTTGCCAAGCATCCCACTGCGTCAACAGCAGAAAAATTACGCCCTCACTTCTTTTTTAACGGCGGACGTATAGTTGGTTATGCGCTGTTGGGTGGCGTCTTAGGAACAATTGGCTCGGTATTTCAGTTTTCTAATACTGCTAATGCGATTTTAACGCTACTAGTAGCTGCCTTAATGCTCTTTATCGGCTTACAATTAACTAACGTTTTCCCCCGCTTGAGCAATTTTAGTTTTTCTTTGCCAACTAGTGTTGCAAAAAAGCTAGGCATTAATAAAAAGAAAGATGGTTATAGCCACAGACAGGCGAGTATTTTAGGAGCCTTAACTTTCTTTTTGCCTTGTGGCTTTACTCAGGCAATGCAGGTTTATGCAGTTAGTCGTGGTAGTTTTTGGGAGGGAGCGATTATTATGGGCTTGTTTGCGATTGGTACCGCCCCTGGTTTACTAGGGATAGGCACCTTAACCTCAACCATTAAGAATTCTTCGAAGGGATTATTTTTCAAAACGGCTGGCTTAGCAATCGTTGCCTTAAGTTTCTTTAATTTAGCTAATGGTTCTCGCTTACTTTCTAATTCTGTATCCTTTTTACCGATGTCGGCTAGTGAAAAAGAAGTTGTTTCAGATCCTAATGTGGTTATGGAGGATGGTTTTCAAGTGGTGCGCATGGTTGAACATAACCGTGGCTACACGCCAAATAAATTTACTATTCGCGAAGGCATTCCCGTTAAATGGGTTATTGATGCTCAGGCGCCAAATTCTTGTGCGGCTGCGTTAGTAGTTCCTCAATTAGGAATTAGAGAATTCTTAGTTGCTGGTGAAAATATTATTGAGTTTACTCCGGAAAAAGTTGGTCAAATTAGATTCTCTTGTTCGATGGGCATGTATTCTGGAGTCTTTAATGTTGTAGCGTCTGATGGCTCGTCCTCGGGTTTAGATGCTACCGAAGATATATTAGTAGAAAATCCGACAGGTAGTTGTGGTGGCGGTTGTAGTGGTGGCGGTGAGGGTAGCGCTGGTTGTAGTGGTTGCGCTAAAGCTAATGCATCTCCTGGTAGTTCGGGCGGCTGTGGTTGTGGCGGTGGTGCAATTAATTGATAATTTATTTTTTTATGACTGACAATAATTTTAATAAGACAATTAAGTCTTCTTTAGATAAAACAGTAAAGACAAATTCGGCTGGCAGCGATCCTGCCAGCTTGTCTTTATCTGGTATGCATTGTGCTTCTTGCGCTACCATTATTGAGCGTTCTTTGAATAAAGTTCCTGGTGTAAAAAAGGCTAGCGTAAATTTCTCTTCAGAGAAAGCGCTAGTTTATTTTGAAGATAATAAAAATGATATTCCCGCCGTATTAGCAGCAGTAACCAAGGCTGGCTATAAGGCAGAAATGGTTGACTCTAGTGACCATGGTTATGAGGAGCGCAAACGCTCAAAGGAAGTAAAGTCATATGAAAAAAAATTCTGGTTTAGTTTTTGGTTGAGCTTACCCTTGCTTTATTTCATGCTCATGGATTTTTTTCCAGTTCCTGGTAAAGCGGCATTGATGACTTACATGGGGATAGTGTCTTTGATTTTGACAACTCCAATTCAATTTATTATTGGTGCTGGTTTTTATCGTGGTCTTTGGTCTGGCTTGCGCATGAGAACCTTTAATATGAACAGCTTGATTGCTATTGGTACAACAACGGCCTTTTTTTACAGCTTAGTTAATTTTATTTCTCATGTTGTTAATACTGGATCTGTCTTAGGGGTTAATGGTGGTCGAGTTGAAGAATTGTATTTTGAAACGGCTGCCTTTTTAATTACTTTCGTAGTTCTAGGTAAATGGTTGGAAAATAAAACTAAGGGGCGTACCAGCGAAGCCATTAAGAAGCTTATCGGCTTGCAGCCAAAAACAGCTCGTGTTTTGAAATCTGGAGAGTTTATTGATATTCCGGCAGAAGAAGTGATTGTAGGGGATATTATTTTGGTTCGTCCTGGAGAAAGGTTGCCGGTTGATGGCGAAGTAGTAAAAGGTGGTTCGGCTCTTGATGAGTCGATGTTGACTGGCGAGAGTTTACCGGTAGAAAAGACTGTAGGGGATAAAGTTTTTGGTGCCACGATTAATAAGTCTGGCAGCTTTGAATTTAAGGCTACTAAAATTGGCTCAGAAACTGTTTTAGCTCAGATCATCCGTTTAATAGAAGAAGCGCAGGGATCTAAAGCCCCTATTCAAAATTTTGCTGACAGAATCTCTGCTTGGTTTGTTCCAGCTGTTATTATATTGGCGACCATTACTTTTATAGTTTGGTTTTTCTTTTTAGGGGCGACTATATCTTTTGCACTTATGGCCTTTACGGCTGTTATCGTGATTGCTTGTCCTTGCGCTTTAGGTTTGGCAACGCCGACTGCTTTAATGGTTGGCACCGGCAAGGGAGCAGAGCATGGGGTATTAATTAAGGGCGGTGAACCGCTTGAGGCAGCCTGTCATATTAAAGCGATTATTTTTGATAAAACTGGAACTCTTACTAATGGGCGCCCAGAAGTAACCGATATTATTTCTTGGCAAGACTTTAGTCAAAAACAAATTATTGAAATCTCTGCTAGCCTAGAAAAATTATCTGAACATCCTTTAGCTGAAGCTATTAGTAATCACGCCACTAATCAACAAATTAGTACTAAGGAGGTTTTCGGATTCTCTGCTTTACCGGGTAAGGGGGTAATGGGAAAAATTGGCGAAGAAGAATATTATTTTGGTAATCGTCGTTTGATGAAAGAAATATTAGGAGCCAACGTTTTAATAGATGAAACAGGTCTAAATACTTTAGAGAGTCAGGGTAAAACTGTAATGATTTTATGTAATAAAAAAAATATTTTAGGAGCCATTGCTGTGGCTGATACAATTAAAGCATCCTCAGTAGCGGCGGTAGCAAAATTAAAATCTTTAGGATTAGATATTTGGATGATTACTGGGGATAATGCTAAAACCGCTCAAGCAATTGCCGCTCAAGTTGGCATTAGTCAAGTTTTATCTGAAGTGTTACCTGAAAAAAAGGCAGAAGAGGTGAAAAAATTACAGGCTCAGGGTAAAAAAGTGGCAATGGTGGGTGACGGTATTAATGATGCCCCTGCTTTAGCACAAGCTGATTTAGGAATTGCCATGGGGTCAGGCACTGACGTTGCAATGGAGGCAGGCGGGATTATTATTATGAAGAATGATTTAAATGATGTTGTAACCGCCTTTGAGTTAAGTCGAGAAACGATGACAAAAATTAAGCAGAACATGTTCTTCGCTTTGTTTTATAATGTTATTGGCATTCCTATAGCTGCTCGTGCTTTAACAGCTTTTGGATTAATTTTACGCCCAGAACTAGCAGGGTTAGCGATGGCTCTTAGTTCGATTTCGGTTGTCTCTAATTCTTTATTACTTAAACGTTTTCGTCCCGGAAAAAGGAATGTTATTTCTTCAGTTGCGCCAATCATAATGGTGATAGTTTTTGCCTTCGGCTTCTTTGAGTTTGCTAAGTTAAGTTCAAGCATGGAGGCTGCTGGTATGGGAGGATTACAAGTAACTGTCACCGAAGCAACAGAAGTTAATAATCTGGTAGCCAGTCAGCCAATAAAGATTGGTCTGTTGGCCGGTGATCCTAAATTGTTCATGTTAGCAAGTTCGCTCCCTGTTTGGTTACAAGCCGAAGAAGGGAGTTTAATGATTCTTCCCGGAGAAATGGCCCTTGGTTATGAAGAGGCAATGATGATGAAAGAGGAAAAACTAATTAGTAGCGCCGGAGATAGCTTAGAAAATTTCTTTGGCCTTGATGTTGTTACCGTAAAAGGAATCATTGAGCCAACTGGCACAGCGATTGATGATTTTCATTTAATTTCTGAGAACGACTTTTCTCAAATTACTGCAACAAATCGCTTAGAGTTAGTAGCGGAAAATGAAATAATGAAATATTTTTATTTCATTGATACTAGTGACATTCCGGAAAAGATTAGCAGCTCCATTAATTCGTTAGAACCGATTGTTATCGGTGATAAAAATTACTTGCCAGTTTATATTGGCAGTCAAGAAGCAGAAATGATGATAGAGGCGAAGTTGATGCAAAAGACAGGTGATATAATTGAAGGTTTTTTTGGAAATGACATTGTAGTGGCCGGTATCGTACCTGAGACTGGGACATTATTTGATATGATGCATTTTGTCGGGACAGAATTCCAACTTTCAAATTAAATTTAGCGCTGATAGTGGAAGATAAAAATTTCCTCTTGGCCGATTTTTTCCCAGCGGTTCGCGCTTAATTTAGCCGCCTTAATTATCTTACCGCTATCTTTCCAGTATTTGTTGATAATTAAAAAGCCCTCGTTAACTGAGCCTAAATCCATAGCGCTTAGCATTACTTGACGACTAGGGTCTTCATAAACCATCTCTAGGTAGTACTTATATAAGGGGCCACCGGTCGGGATTGGATAAAAGAAAATTTGACCGACAGGAGTAGTTAAATAATTATCGAATCCGAAGGTGTCTAGCGCGGCGGCTGATACTTGTTGATTGGCTAAGACAATATATTTATCTGAAGCTAGACTATCTGCAAGTTTGACAGCTGTTAAATCAAAGTCGCTAGTGCTATAGCCACGAGCGTTAAAATATTTATCAAACCTTGGATAGGCGAGATATAAAGAAATAGTTATAAAGATTGCGCCAATCGCTAACCAAATAAAGCGACTGGCGCTTTCTTGTTTATAAGTAGAGCTGATTAATCGTTTGACGGTTAGTCCAACAAAGGGAGATAAAAAAATAATAATGATAGTTAATATCCTGCTGGCATAGTCACCTTGCTCATAGGCGATTAGCTGGGCAAATGAAATCTGAGTACTGATTAAAAAAGCGATAAAAAGGGAAGCGCTAATTGTTGTTAAGCCCTGCCAGGCGTGAACTAGCTGATCTTTTAGTAGATGGCGGTAATGATAATAAAAAGCCCCAGCCCCCGTGCTAATAAGAATTATGAGTAGGGCAATTTGATTTCTTTCTAGAAAGTATACTAGATTTAAAATTAAATCTTCTTGGCCAGTAGAGGCTAGTTGCCAAACTTTTTCTAGCGGCAGATAAATGTTTTTCCAGGAAAAGTTTAAATTTATTATTTTAGCTCCGCTGCCGATAAATAAAGCCAGGGGTAAAACTAGGGCGCCAGCCGAAAGAATAATAGCGGAACCAATTTTTCCTAATCTATTTCTAAGAATAAGCCAGGCGCCCCAGATTAAGGCAGGTATGCCTGTAATTGGGTGTATGGAGGCGGCAGATATCGCAAAAATAGTTGCTCGCCAAGGACCCTTTTCGCTTAGTCCAGCAAGAACAGAGAGAATGATAAAGATATAACTTAAATTTTGTGGCGTAGTAATTATAAAAAGTGGCCAGCTAAAAGTTAAAAGAATTAGAGTGGTAAGTAAATTGGTATTTTCTTCTGCTTTTTCTGAAAGTTCTTTTTCTGGAGATGTTTTTTTCTTAATCTGACTAATGAAGCGGAAAATACTAGTCGGAAGTAGGCAAGCAGCTAGTATGGGAACGAGAATAGTGTTTAAAAAGGAAATAGATAATCCTAATATTTTATGCAAGCTAACGATTAATCCGTATTGACCTAAGTAGTAAGGAGTTTTTGGCAAGATGAATCCTTGCTTGGCAATAATTTCCATAGCTGCCTGATGAATGAAGGGGTCAAAGCCGTAACCTATACGATAAACAATTACTGCCACTAGTAAGCCAATAAAATAATAGAGACTAATGAGAATTAGCTTGGCTTGGCGCTTAATATCTGATTTAGAAATTATGACAATTAATAGTAGGGAGGCGAGCAGATAAAAAAAGAAGAAGAATTTACTCACGACTTCCCAGGGTGAGATTAGTGGTCGTCCGCTTTGGGCGCTAATTAGCTCAAGTACGGCGGCTCCTAAAAAAACTAGATAGCTAACAATAACTATCCTTGTTGTTAATTTTTTACTTTTTGACTGTTCGTTAACGTGTGAGGCGTTAATAATCAGGGGATTACCTGGGGTTAAGTTTAATTTTTTTAAAATTATTATGCTAATAATAAATAAAATAATTGACAAAATCAAGCCAAGCCAATTAAGGGCATAAAAATAGTAAACAAGCGCGCTAGTAGTAATAAAAATAGCCAAATAAATTGGCAAATTATGTGTTTCTAGGCCTATTTTCTCCTTATTTTTCAAGATTTTCATATTATTCTTATCATAGCAAATTCTTGCTAAAATTGGTAATTTCGGCTAACATTTTAGTGATGAATTTAAAATTTTCTCTTAATCCAAATTTTCTTATAGTTTGCCTTCTGGCAGTCGTTTTTTTTATTGCGACGGCTAGCTTTAATTACTTAACTCAGGATGAAAACTATACTAAATGGACATCGCCAGACGAAAGCGCTAATTATTTTTTTGCCAAGCGTTTTAGTTTGGGTCAGGAGTTAGCTCTTTTTGATCCGGCGGCTATAGTTGGCGACAATATGGTTATGCCTCGGAGTTTCCGCAGCGATGCGGGTTGGCTAAAGCCCGTTAGCTTCTTAGGTATAATTTTAGTTTATGGTAGCCTAGGCTCTATTTTGGGAATTTCGGCTATTCCATTTTTAACTCCTTTTTTTGCTGCTTTAGGAATAATCTTTTTCTTTCTGGTTATTAGAAAATTATTTTCTGAGCGCATTGGTTTGATTTCTGCCTTCTTGCTTGCCTTTTTCCCAGTATATATCTATTACACTGTTCGCAGCATGTTTCACAATGTTCTGTTTATTGTCCTACTAATCATGGCTGCATATTTACTTATTTCTTCGGCCCCTAAAAAGAAAAAGGAAGAAGCCAGTCTTAGCTTTAATTGGCCAAAGTTTTTTTCTTGGCGCTTTGTTCCGCGACGTTGGCTCGGTTTTGCTTTAGCATTTTTAGGTGGCGCTGCTTTAGGATTAGCAGCGATTACTAGAACTTCAGAATTAATTTGGTTGTTACCGGCCTTGGGGATGATTTGGCTATTTTATATTCGTCAATTTGGTTTTATTAAATTATCTTTAGTGGCTTGCGGAGTCTTCTTGGCAATTATTCCGAACATTTATTTTAATCAGTTACTTTACTCGGCGCCAATTTATGGCGGCTATAATGAGATGAATCGTTCCATTGATGATATTTCTAAAGCTGGCTCCGGAGTGGTAAAGTCTGTTTTTTCCGATAAAGATCAAACGGTTGAATATTTAAAAAGCATCTATCACAATGTTTTTTACTTTGGCTTCAAGCCGGAACAGTCATTAAAAATGGCCGATCATTATATTTGGGAAATGTTTAAGCCACTTTGTATCTTATTTTTACTTGGCTTAATCTTTGTTATTGTTTCTAATATTCGTAAGCCGCGTAAAAAGTATTTTTCTTATTTCCTAGCTTTTGTAACTTTAAGCGTTATCTTAATTTTATATTATGGCAGCTGGAAGTTTAATGATAACCCCGACCCTAATCGCTTTACAATTGGTAATTCCTATACACGTTATTGGTTGCCTATTTATTTAATGATGATGCCAATTGCTGCTATTGCAATAATTAGAGTCAGCAATGCTTTATTTCTAGCAGTAAAAAAAACGTCTCGAAAATGGCAAAAAATGGCCTCCGGTGGCGCGCAAATTATTGTCGTGCTGGTATTATCAATTATAAGTTTAGATTTTGTCTTGTTTGGCTCTGAGGAGGGCTTATCCCATTTGTATTATAATAATCTGGCGGAGCGGAAGGCTGCTGAAACGATTTTTTCTTTAACTGAACCAGAGGCAGTAATTATTACTAGATACTATGATAAGTTTTTGTTCCCAGAAAGACGCGTTATTATGGGAACGATTCCTGATGATGAGGTATTGCGGGCGACTGCTAAACTAGTCCAGCATTATCCAGTCTATTATTATAATTTTTTCTTAAACGATAAAGATGTTGCATATTTAAATGAGAGAAAGTTGCCATTTTATGGTTTAAAGATATCGCTAATTAGACGAGTTAGCCATAACTTTGGTTTATATAAATTAGAGCCTTTTTTACCGTAGTTGATATTACAGAGCTGATGAAAGCGGAAGTAAAAAAATAATTATGAAAAAAATATATCACTTAATTACTATTGGCTGCCAGATGAATAAGGCAGACAGTGAGCGCTTAAGCGCTTTTTTAGAAGCGCAAGGCTATAAAAGTAAGTCTAATTTTCAAAGAGGTGTTGACTTGGTAATTATTAATACTTGTAGTATTCGCCAATCAGCTGAAGATAGGCTTTATGGTTTAGTTAATCAGATTAGGAAAGATAATCCTGGTACTAAAATTGTCGTGACCGGATGTTTAAGTAAACGCCCAGACGTTTTGAAGCGCCTAGAAGATAGGGTTGATCTCTTTATGCCGATTAACGAGACGCCAAACATCCTTGATTTGCTTGAGAAGCGCGAAATAAAAACTAAACTCAGTTTAGATGAGGTTCGCTTACTGCAAGGAGAAAAATATTTAGGTATTGTTCCTAAACACCAGAGCAAAATCAGCGCTCTTGTCCCAATTGGCAATGGTTGCAATAATTTTTGTTCTTATTGCGTTGTGCCTTATGCTCGTGGTCGAGAAGTTTATCGTCCCGCTAAGGAAATAATTTCTGAAGTAAAAATACTCATCGCCAAAGGTTATAAAGAAATAATTTTAATTGCTCAAAATGTTAATAGTTATAACGATAAAACAGTGCGTTTTCCTGAACTCCTAAAAAAATTAGCGTCTATTAAGGGAGAGTTTTGGATTAGATTTTCTTCTAGTCATCCTAAAGATGTTAGTCTTGAATTAATCAAAGCCATAGTAGAAAATAAAAAGGTTTGTCCGCATTTACACTTAGCCTTACAATCAGGCGATGATAAGATTTTGCAAGCGATGAATCGTAAGTATACAGTTGCTCATTTTTTAGATGTCGTCTCTAAGGTCAGACGGGCCCGCCCAGGAATTGCTATTACTACGGATGTGATTATTGGTTTTCCGGGAGAGAATAAAAGTCAATTTAATAATTCAGTTAAATTATTTAAGGCAACTAATTTTGATTTAGCTTATGTTTCCCGGTATAGCCCTCGACCAGGTACGGCTGCCTACAATTTAAAAGATGATGTCAGCGTTGAAGAGAAAAAAAGACGGGAGGCAGAAATTGAAAAAATGATTAAGCAGACAGCCCTAAATAATAGCCAGGCTTATGTTGGTCGAATTGAGAAGGTGCTGATTGAGGGGATTAACAAGCGTGGTTTATATTATGGAAAAACTGGTTCTTATAAAGTGGTAGTTATTGATGGTCCCTCAAGTCATAAAAAAATTGGTGTTTTTGCGGCCGTAGCTATTTATAAGGCAGAAGCTTTTAAGTTATATGGTAAGTTGGCTGGCTAATTTTTATGATAAAGAAAAAGGAGCTGATAAAACCGAAAGCAATAATCATTCTAGGCCCAACTGCTAGTGGCAAGACGGCTCTGGCTGTGCGTTTAGCTGCTAAATTATCTGGTGAAATAATTAGTGCTGATAGTCGGCAGGTTTATCGCGGCATGGATATTGGTACAGGTAAGGATTTAGCTGAGTATCAAGTTGGTCGTAAAAAAATTCCTTATCACCTGATTGATATTATTAGTCCTAATACTAAATTTAATTTAGCGCGTTATCAGAAGTTAGCCTATAAAGCGATTGGTGAAGTTGTTAAGCGCGGTAATTTGCCGTTTGTTGTTGGTGGTAGCGGTTTGTACTTACAAGCTGTAGCTGATAATTATGTTTTAGCCCCTGTTAAAGAAGATAAGGAAAAAAGAAAAGAATTAGAAGCTAAGAGCGTTCTTGAGTTATTTTCTATGCTTTTAGAATTAAAGCCAGAATTTGCCTCTAAGCTTAATAATAGCGATAAGAATAATAAGAGACGTTTAGTTCGGTATTTAGAAATTACGTCCCAAGATAATAATTTTTCGGCTAGTCGTAGTGAGGCGCCGTATGATTTTTTAATTCTTGGTCTTGATATTAGCGATGAGAAGATGAAGGAAAAAATAGAGCGGCGCTTAGATTTACGTTTAGAAAAAGAAGGCTTGATTGAGGAAGTAAGACGTCTGCATAAAGAAGGTGTTTCTTATCCGCGACTGATTTCATTTGGCTTGGAATATAAATTTATTTCTAGTTTTTTGCAGGGCAAGCTCACTCGCATAGAAATGCAAGATAAGCTTGTCACAGCAATTTATCGTTTTGCAAAACGGCAAAAGACTTGGTTTAGGCGCTGGGAGAAACAGGGAAAAAAGATTGTCTGGGTCAAGGACATAGCAGAAGCAAAAGAAATAATAAAACAGTTTATTTAAAAAAATCCCCTGGTTATACCAGGGGATTTTTGTTTATTTGTCAGAAATCTATTTGAGGATTTTTTCTAATAGTTCTTTAGCGGTTTTAGGGTTAGCCTTGCCGCTGGTTGCTGCCATTAGTTTACCGAGAAGAAATTGAATGATATTAGTTTTTCCTTTTTTGTATTGTTCCGCTTGTTCTGGATTTTCTTTGATTATTTTTTTGGCTGCTTTTTCCAGGGCAGCTTTATCATCAAGTTGTTCAAGTCCCATTTCCTTCATGATATCAGTTGGGTCGCCACCGTTATTATACATGAACTCCATAATAGTTTGCCCAGCAGAAGAATTTATTTTTCCTTGATAGATTAGACATATTAGCTCAGCAAAGTTTTCTGGAGTCATTTTAAGCTGATCTATCCTGTCGTTATTAGCTTTAAGATGTTTTAATAACTCGCCACTAATCCAATTACCAGCTACTTTAGCCAGCTTTTTATCTTGACGGTCAGCGTCGTCACCGTGAGCCTCTATCCAGGCACTTAGCTCAGAAATAACTTGCTCACTCCAATTAGCTAATTCTTTGTCGGATGTAATTGTTTCAGCAATATCTTCATTTAAGCCATATTCCTGCTGGAAGCGTTTTGTTTTTTTGGCTGGCAATTCGGGAAGACTAGCTTTAATATTAGCAAGCCATTCGCCATCAATTTCTAGAGGAGGAATATCTGGTTCAGGGAAGTAGCGATAATCAGCCGAACTTTCTTTGGTTCTCTGGCTAACTGTTTCATTATTCTTATCATCCCAGCCTCTAGTTTCTCCTTTTATTTCTTCATCATTTTCTAATAATTCAGTTTGACGTTTAATTTCGAAATTAATTGCTTTTTCTAGAGATCTAAAGCTGTTAATATTTTTAACTTCCACTTTCTTATTTAAAACCTTCTTGCCTACTGGTTTTATTTCGCCATCTTTGTATTCAAATGCTCCTTCTTTCTGAACACTGATATTTGCTTCGCAGCGCATCTCGCCTTTTTCCATATCGGCGTTACTAATTTCTAGATAGCGGAGAAGTTGTTGATACTTTTGGCAGAATTTTTTTGCCTGAGCTGCATCTTTAATAACTGGTTCGGTTACCAGCTCCATCAGCGGCGTGCCGGCACGGTTAAAGTCTATTAGCGTATGCTCAGAATTTTTAGGGTGAAATGATTTGCCAGTGTCTTCTTCTAGATGAATACGAGTAATTTCTATTTTATCATCATCTATTTCTAAATATCCTTTAAAGGCTAAAGGCATATCATATTGAGAAATTTGATAGCCTTTAGGCAGGTCGGGATAGAAGTAATTTTTACGATCAAATTTAGATAAGCGGTTAATACTGCAATTTAGAGCTAGGCCAGTAGCAATTACGGCTTCAATTGCTTTTTTGTTTGGCACAGGTAGTGTGCCAGGGTGGCCTAAGCAGATTGGACAAACTGTTGTATTAGGGGCTTTACCACTGGCGTCATTATTACAAGCGCAAAACATTTTGCTTTTAGTTTTGAGCTCGGCGTGGATCTCTAGGCCGATAATTGTTTGATAAGCCATATAAGTATTTTTATTTTTCTTTAAAATTTTCCTGAAGAGCCGAAGGCTCCCGTTTGACGAGAGGTCTCATCAGTTATTTGCCCCTCGTCTAATTCAGGGCAAACGATTGCTTGAATTAAAATCTGCGCAATTTTTTGGCCAGGGACAATGTTGAAAATATCTTCACTTAAATTTTTAACAACAATTTTTATTTCTCCGCGATAGCCAGAATCGATTACCCCGCCCATAGTAGTAATACCTTGGTTGGCTAAACCGCTTTTGTCCCAAATAAGACCAACGTGATTCTCAGGAATTGCTAGTTTAATTCCAGTAGCAACTAAGGCTTGGCCGTAGGGAGTAATTGAATAATAATCGGCAGCGAATAAATCATAACCAGCATCACCGGCGTGAGCTTGCTGTGGTAATTTTGCTTCGGGAGAAATTTTTTCTACTGATAATTTTGGCTTAACAATAACTATCGGATTGTCGCTAGTTAATTTTTGCTCGACAATTGTCTGTTCTGGTAGTTTGGTTGGTTCTTTATCTTCGGCAATAATTGGTAGATTAAGTGGAATTTCTGGTACTTTATGGTTACCGTTGTTACCATTGTTTAAAATTAAATCTCTATTTTTAACAATTTGTTGGTTTGAGCCCATGATGTTGCCAATCGCCTGAAAACCACTTTTCACTTTAACTTGGTGAACCACTAGTTGGCTAGTTGCGAGCCAGACTAGAAAGTGAATTGCTTCTGGGCTAAGAATTTCGCCATTATGCGTGCATTTAATTAATCTAAATCCAGGTAAGCTGGCAGCAATTTCTAAATAAGTTTGCTCGGCTTGCTTCAGGTGTTCAAAATCATTTTCGTGGATGTCTTTAGTCTTTCCTTTCCAGTCTTCACGGGCACGATTTCGGGCCAACTGAAAAGATATTTCTGGCTCGACTTGAAGGATAATTGTTAAGTCAGGTTTAGGAATTTCAAAAATTTTGTATTCTAAATCATAAAGCCAGTTGAAAAATATCTTTCGTTCTAAGGGATTATCAATCTTTCCGCCTTGGTGGCCCAAGCTAGCACTAGTATAACGATTAGCAAGGACGATTTTTCCTTCCGCGAGCCAGTTTTTTATTTGGCTACTAGCATCGAAGCGATCAACCGCATAAAAAATCGAAGCTTTATATGGGTCAACCTCTTTAGCTGAGCCATATTTACCAGATAAATATTCTTCAACCATTCCCGCAGATTTAGTATTGTATTGCGGAAAATCAGCCACGGCTACACCATAACCAGCATCTTCTAATTTTGCTTTCAAAAGGTTTAACTGGGTTGTTTTTCCAGAACCATCAGTACCGTCAATGACGATAAATTTTCCTTGAGGATTTTCCATAGCTGCTATTTTAAATCGGTAATTAGCTTATCTACTTGTTGGTACAGGTTGGCGAAGTCGCCATTATTATCAATGAGATAATCAGCTGCCGCAAGAACGTTTGGGATATCTTTTTCAGTTTCCTTATCAGAATCAATTAAGAATTGTTCAAATGTTTTTTCTGCATCACCCTCGTTTTCGTTGCGCTTGACCACTCTCTCATAGCGAGTCTTTATATCAGCATCGACGCCAACTAACTTAAATTCTGGTAAGGCCCTAAGGTGAGCCACATCTTGTAATCGTCTAGCGCCATCTATAATTACTATCTCACCGGCATCATCTATAGCATCAGCCGTGATTATTGTTGCCAGCAGGTCATTGCCGAAGCGTGCGCGCAACCAGGTAGAGATGTCTTGTATATTTTCGCGACTAATTGGCAAATGCAGTCTTTTTAAAACATCGCGTAAGGGATTAGAAAACTTATAGCTAGAAGCGCCATACTTTTCTTCAAGATATTTTTTAACAGCTTCTTTGCCGCTGGCAATTGGGCCAGCTAAAGCGATGATAATTTTTGGCATGTTTATTTTGTTATAATATCAGCTAGGCCACGGCGAACATCCCAGTCGTCTTGATTGAGATCAGAGTAGAGCTTCAATGTCGGGAAGTGCTCGTTAATAGCAGCATGCATCTGGTGAGCAATTTTTCTTAATGAAGGGTGAACTGTTTTATTAGATCTTAATTCGGTTACGTAAACGGCCCCAGGAAGTAAAAAAGTAAATTTACAAGCAACATTAAATCCGATAGCGATATAATATTGTTTTATTTCTGGAGTAGTTTCAAGTTTCTCAATCATTACTTGCTGTGAGCTGATTAGAGCAATTGCTTCATTTTTTAAATCCTCTGGTAACTGATTTAAATACCAATCATGAAAGCCGAGCTTGGTTGTTAGTAGTGGCATGCGGCAAATAGCGCTACGATGGCGCTGGATATCGCGGAAAGAGCCAAAATCAAGCATGAATTCAAAAGTGATATTTCCTAAATCGCCCAAGAAGACAGGTAGGCCAATTTTTGGCGGACGAGAATCAATTATTTCTTGATATTTTTTTAATTCTTTTTCTTGGATAGTTGTTTGCATGGAAAAATCCGGAGCCGTGTCTGTTGGCGAGAAGTAAGAAAAAGCACTAACGGTTTGATTTCGGTATTTTTCTTGCTCTTCATCAAGGGCGTGAGAAAAACTGTGTTCATATTTTTCCTTTAGTCCGGATAATATTTTTTCCGCAGTCTCCCGAGTTTCAGTTAACGGGTGATGACGGAGTAGGGCTAAGTGGTCCCAGGCTTGACGCAAGTTTGTGTGCCAACTAAGTTGAGTTGTAATGCCAGCAGGCAAAAATCCACGCATAATATCAAAACCACGAGCCTTAATCGCTTTTATATAAACATTTTCATCTTCGGATTCTTGTCGCGGATACTTAGTCATTAGGTACTGTTGGATTTTTTCTTGATTGTTGATATAAAAAGCCATCCAGTTATCAAGAATAGCTTTTGATTCTGGGGTACCAACGGGATCAATAATTTCCTGCTTGCCCATATCAATATAACGAGTGCTGGTTTCTTGTCCGCTATAAAGCTGCCAATCCTGTATGGCTTTATCGGCTAAAATGCTGACATTCTCTATGAAAATAGTGGTGCTGCCACAGTCAGCAATGCTAGCATGTCCATAGCCAACATAAAAAGTTGCCATAAATTTTCCAGAACCACTAGCTTTTACTTTATCGACATGTTCGGTAACACTTTTTGGGCTTCGAGAATAAAGTGCTTGCATCATGGCGACATCTTCTGGATTAAATTCGTCGTAGATAAAAACATTAGACATAATATTTATGTATTACGGAAATTAATATTTAGTAATTTCGTTCGATAGTAGAACGTATTCTATGCCAGCTTCTTTAAAAATTTCTTTACTTCTAGCGCCCGCTTGATAGTCTTGAGCACAAACGACGCGTTTAATACCAGCGTTAATTATCATTTTGGCACAAGTGTAGCAAGGAGACATTTTGCAGTATAAAGTTCCACCCTCAAGGGCGATGCCCATGCGGGCTGCTTCGCAGATTGCGTTTTGTTCAGCGTGGGCAGTGCGAATACAGTGGCTGGTTTGTGAGCCATCGGCGTGAGTAACGGTATGCATTTCGTGGCCAACATCATCACAGTGCGGCGCACCAACTGGTGAGCCGACGTAACCAGTAGAAACAATGCGTCTGTCTCTAGTAATAACACAACCAGTACGTCCTCTATCACAGGATCCGCGACTAGCAACCATCTCGACAATTCGCATGAAGTACTCGTCCCAAGAAGGGCGTTGATATTTTTCTTTGTCGTTTTCCATATGGTTTTGAAGATGAAAAAATAACCTAGCTTGTTCTTACATTTTAGTATATTATTACGATAAAATAAATCTTGACAGAAGGTCTTTTATGTCTCTTTAACCCCTTTTAAAAAGCTGCAAAAGGTAATAAAATAGGGATGTGGTTTAGAGGTTAATTTTTAGGCCATAATTTGATTAGTGCTTTATGGAAACACTACCTATTTTATTGGAAAAATTAGCTAATAATAAAGAAATAATTTTAAAATTAAAGGTTTTCCCGGGGGCTAGTCAAAATCTTATTAAAGGAGAAATGGTTGATGGTTGGCTAAAAATAGATATTTCAGCCCCTCCGGAGGACGGAAAGGCTAACCTGGAATTAGTTAAATTCTTAGCCAAGACCTTCAAAATTAAGAAATATCAGATAGAACTTATTAATGGTCAGGCTGATCGTCGTAAAACTGTACGATTATGGATTTAAGCATTATTATCGTTTCTTGGAATGTTAAGGAAAAGTTAAGAGCTAATTTAAGGGCCCTCTTCGAATCTCAAGGAGATTTTGAGTGGGAGATTTTTGTAGTTGATAATTTCTCACAAGATGGGAGTGTGGCGATGGTGGTCAGTGAATTTCCTCAGGTGAAGCTAATTACTAATCAAGAGAATCTCGGTTTTGCCAAGGCTAATAATCAAGCTTTAAAATTGGCCAGTGGCCGTTACATTTTATTACTGAATCCCGACATGCGTGTATTTCCAGATACTTTGCAAAAGTCTTTAGCTTGGGCGAAAGATAATCAACAAGCAGTAGTTAGTGGTTGTCGCTTAGAAGATGAGCAGGGCAATTTGATTAAGCACGTGCGACGTTTCCCTAAATTACTAGATCAATTAGCAGTTATTTTGAAGTTACCACATTTTTTTCCCACTATTAATTCGAATTACTTATATACGGATTTTAATTATAATCAGGCAGCCAAAGTGGACTCTATTCGTGGTGCCTATTTCTTGATAAACACGGAAGCGTATAAAAAAGTTAGCCAAGTAGCGCCACTTTTATTAGATGAACAATACTTTATTTGGTTTGAGGAGGTTGATTTTTGTCGTCAGATTTATAAATTTGGCGGGGAGGTTTGGTATCAGCCAGTAGCGACTTGCTTAGATTATGTTGGACAAAGTTTTAAACAAGTTAATCGTAAAGGCAAGCAGAAATATTTCCGTGATTCGATGTTAAAGTATTTTCGTAAATGGAAGCCAAAATGGCAGGCGAAAATTTTAGCCTGTGCTTGGCGCTGGGTGGGCGTATTTATTTAATTATTATGACAAAAAAGGTTGGCATTATTTTAGTTAATTATAAAGAATACGCGGAGCGTTTTTTGGCGCCCTGTCGGGATTCTTTACGCAGTCAATCATATCCCGCCGATTCATTCCAAGTTTATATAATTGATAATGCATCGTCAGTTGATAGTTATGATTATTTAACTAAATCTTATCCAGAGGCTAAAATACTTAAGCGTAGCGATGGTAATTATTGTGCGGCTAATAATTTTGGTTTTCAGGAAGCTATTAAAGACGGTTGTGAATATTTAGTAGCTGCCAACATGGACACAGAAATGTTTCCGGCTTGGTTAGAGGAGCTAGTTCGTGCTCTTGATGATGAAAAAGTTGGAGTGGCACAGTCTAAGATATTATTATTTCCTAAGAATGAAGCCGAAAGAATGACTCCGCTGATAAATACAGTTGGCAATTCTTTATATTTTCTCGGCTTTGGCACAACTTCTAGTTATAATTTGCCTGATTACGAAATTAAGGGCTACCCGAAAATCAGTGGCTATGCCAGCGGTTGCTCATTTATTACGCGTAGGGAAGTTTATGAAGCTATTGGTGGCTGGAATGAAGAATATTATATGTATCATGATGATATCGAGTTTAGTCTCAAGACTCGTCTAGCGGGTTATGAAGTTGTTTTAGCGCCATTATCTGTACTGTTTCATAAATATGAATTTTCGCGCAGTGTACGCATGCTTTATTATATGGAGCGTAATCGCTATTTGATAGCTTTTACGTTCTATCCGATTAAAGTTTTAATTTTATTGATACCTGCTTTTGTTGCTATGAGCTTTGGATTATTTGGTTTTGCTTTAGCTAAAGGTTGGCTATCTGCCTGGTGTCGCTCAGCTGCCTATTTCTGGCGTCCAAGTTCTTGGCGCTTGATTATAAAAGCTCGTCGTGATATTAATCATTTGCGCCGTCAGCCTTTTAGGATTATTATGGATGATATGGCCGGCAAGTTAGAATTTGCGGAAGTAGAAAATCCCATCTTGCGTTATATCGCCAATCCGCTGTTAGGCTTTTATTGGCAATTAATAAAAAAATTATCCTGATAATATTTTGGTTCTTATGAATCCTTTAGATTTATCCATCATTATTGTTAATTATAAAAGTAAGACTAAGCTGGTCAATTGTTTACAGTCTCTGGTTAGGGCTGATTTGAGGGATTTAAATTATGAAATTATTGTTGTTGAAAATCATTCCGGCGATGATTTAGCTGATGTAATTGCAAGCCAGCAGAATATTAATTTAATTATTAGCGCCAAGAATCTTGGCATGGGTGGTGGTAATAATTTAGGAATTAAATCAGCGGGCGGTAAATATATTTTAGTTTTAAATCCAGATACAATAGTAAGAGAAGATGCGATTAAAAAATTATTTACGTATTTAAATACACATGATGATGTTGGTTTAGTGGCGCCAAAGTTATTATATCCTGATGGTAAGCTGCAGTTATCATGTTCCCGTTTTCCTACTTTTTTTGTGCCAGTGCTTCGTCGTACTTTTTTGGGCAATTTTTTTTCCAAAACACGGGATGATTTTATGATGACCAGTTTTAGTCATGATGAGATAATGGAAGTTGACTGGGTGATGGGGTCATGCCTTATGTTTAAGCGAAATTTAGTTTTAGCATCCGGGGAATTTGTGCAGCCAAGATTTGATGAGCGTTATTTTATGTATTTTGAAGATACAGATCTTTGCCGCTCGATTAAGTCAGTAGGTTATAAGGTTATTTATTATCCTGAAGCAGTTGTTATTCATGATCATGCTCGTGAGAGCGCAAAAAATCCTTGGTATATTGCTTTGTTTCGCGATAAAATTACCTGGATACATATTATGTCCTGGTTTAAATATTTTATAAAATGGGGATTTAATCCTCGGGTTAAGAAATAGTTATATGAAAAAGATTAAAAAGGCGATTTTTCCAGTGGCGGGTTTTGGTACTAGATTTTTGCCGGCCACTAAAGCGCAGCCCAAAGAAATGTTAACAGTCGTTGATAAGCCCGTTATCCAATATCTGGTAGAGCAAGCGGCAGCAGCGGGTATTGAAGAAATCATTTTCGTTACTGGTCGTGGCAAACGTGCGATTGAAGATCATTTCGATTATTCTTTTGAGCTCGAAAAAACCTTGGTAGAAAAAAATAAACTTGATTTAGTAAAGAAAGTCCAAGAAATTGAAAACTTGGCTAAATTTTCTTATGTTCGTCAGCCTATTCCTTTGGGAGATGGGCACGCGGTTTTGTGTGCCTCTCATTTAATTGGCGAAGATGAGGCGGTTTTAGTTATGTTTGGTGATACTTTGTATGATGCGGAAATCTCTCCAGTAAAACAGGTAATTGATGCTTATGAGAAATATGGCGATACCGTTATTGGTTTATCGGAGGTTCAGCCGGAAGAAGTTAGTCAGTTTGGAGTTATGGGCGGAGTTGATTTAGGAGATGATGTTTATGAGGTTAAGCAGTTTATTGAAAAACCAAAAATGAGCGAAGCACCTTCAAATTTGGTTCAGGTTGGAATTAACGTTATTACTCCGGAGATAATCAATATCTTGAAGAATATGAAACAGGGAAAATCCGGAGAAATCAGATTAGCTGATGCCTATGATGAAATGCTACAACAGAATAGGCCGCTCTATGGTAAAAAAATAACGGGCGAGTGGCTAGATACTGGTAACAAATTCAATTTTATTAAAGCGACTCTTAAGTTGGGTTTAAAGAATGAAGAAGTTAAAGATAAATTACAACAGCTGATAAATGAACTTAGTGATAAATAAAGATACGGTTTTTGTTATAAAAAAAGCTGCCCATTTGGGGCAGCTTTTTAGTTTAATAAATTGACGTTTTATTGTAGTTGTAATTTATGAATACCTTCTTGCTGGCTGATCTTGGCATAGAAATAAAGTAGGTCATTTTTTTCGTCTAGTGCCATCGGGCCAACACTTTCAGTTTTAAAAATAGTAATTGTTTCAGCATTTTTTGGATCGCCAATATGAATACTCTTATCAGTAGAGAAAATAAAGTAACCACTATTTTTATGCCAAACAACTTCTGAGATTGGCTCACCAAAACGAGTAATTAGTTCTGAGCCTTTACCATTTAACTTGAAGATACTTATTTCCCAATTGTCATTATAGATTAATTCATTATCATTGATCCAGAACCAGCTTTTAGCATTTTTTATAACAGCCGCATCCTTCCAGTCATTGGGGTTTATAAGATATAGTGTGGCATTGTTGCTATCGTGGAGACACAAGTATTTTGCGTTGCCGTTACAAAATTTATACTTGCCAGCAGTTGGTAATTCTAGTTCTCCCACCTTTTCGCTGTTAATAATTGTTTGTCCACGCAACCAGACCTTGTTGTCATTAATTACAACGAAAAATATTTTATCATTTCTTGGTTCGTACGTTATATAGTCTTCTCCTTGAACGATAATTTTACTTGTTTTATTATCTATTTCTAGGCGACTGATTGATCCGGGGCGAGAATAATAAATTCTGCCATCATAATAACTATATTGCCAGCTTGAAATATCTGTGCCAATAGCGGATGCGATATCTACGCTTGTTCCTTTGTTTAAGTCAATAATAGTTCCTTCAGTAAATAATCGACTTCCGTTACCAAGCCAATACGGCTCAACCTCAGCGCTGGCCGATAGGCTTGATTCTAATCCACTTTTTAAGTCTATTATTTTTCCTGAACTTTGTAAGTATAAATAATTTTTATCAGCACTGAGACTAATTTTACTTGAGGTTGAGGCTTGAATAAGGATTGGTAAATCAGAGAGAAATAGATTTATATTCTCGGCAAATGTTGTTTGTCCTGACTCTATCTTTATCTTGCGTTCTAAGGGCCAATAGTTTTCTTTTTCAAAACGTAAAATATATTCCCCTGGTAAAAGATTTTTAATTTTTGCTGGAGTGGAAAGGTAATCTTTTTTCATTAGACTGAAAGCAGTTCTTCTTTGTGGCCTGTCATCTAAAAAAATGTAAGCATCTTTTGGTTCAGTAGCAACAGCAAGTGTGCCGGTTTTTTGTAAGAGGCGATCAAGGCGCAGTGGCCAACTTAAATTAAAACGATAGCCAGAAGCAAACAGGCTTGTTACGACACTCATTATAATAAATAGAAAGATGAAGGCTAAAAAAAGCCAGTCACGTAATTTTTTGGACATAGGGAAATTTATTCGGAGCGTGTAATGTCTGCGCCGATTGCGCGTAAACGTTCGTCTAGACGCTCATAGCCACGGTCTATTTGATAGATATTATCAATTTCAGTTTTTCCCTCAGCAATTAGGGCGGCAATAACTAGAGCAATGCCCGCACGTAAGTCTGGGCTAACTAAACGTTTGCCATATAATTTTGTGGGACCCTGGATGACAATGCGATGCGGGTCGCACATTATAATATGAGCTCCCATCTGGGAAAGCATATCAGTCCAAAGCAAACGACGGTCGTAAATTGTTTCATGAACAAGAGAGGTTCCGGTTGCTTGAGTCATAAGGACAACGTAAGGAGATTGTAAATCAGTAGCAAAGCCTGGATATTCATGAGTTTTAATGTCGTGTGGTTTAAAGGATTGATTTTTAGCCATAATCTTAAGCCAATCTTTTCCTTTTTCAAATTTAATGCCAATAGCTTCAAAAATTTTTAAAAGCGTCATGATGTGCTCCGGGTTGCAGTTTATAATTTCTAAATCAGTTTTAGCAGCAGCAGCTAAAATTGCAAATGAGCCAGTCTCTATTCTATCAGGGATAACTTCAAACGTATCTGCCTTGATAGATTCTTGGCCTTTGATTATTATTGTTGGCGTGCCTGCGCCCTTAATATCCGCTCCTTGGCTATTTAGATAATCAGCGAGAGCTTCAATTTCTGGCTCCATGGCACAGTTACGTAAAGTTGTGGTGCCAGGAATAATAGTTGCAGTCATCATCATGCTTTCGGTAGCAGTAACGCTAATAAGTGGAAAAAAGTATTCAGTCGCTTTTAACTCTTTGGCCTTTATTTTATAAGCATGGCCATGATCTTCTTCTATTTCGGCACCAAAAGCCTTATAGCCTTCTAAAAATAAATCAATTGGCCTACCAGCGGCACCAATCACGCAGCCGCCTGGGTGAGGGAAACTAACTTCTTTAAATCTTGCTAAGAGAGGTCCGACAAACATAATTGAACCACGAAACTTATCAGCCATGCTGCGACTTAGCTCAGTTTTAGTGATGCCAGCAGTATTAATAGAAACGCTACCATCCCCTCTTTCTATTGTAGCTCCCAAATCAGCTAGTACTTCCAGTGAGCGATCAACATCCTCAATATTAGGAAGATTGGTAATATTAATAGTATCCTTTGATAAAAGGGAGGCAGGAATGATTTTTAGGGCTGAATTCTTGGCTCCGCTGACGGAAATTTGGCCAGAAAGTGGCTTTCCTCCCTGAATAATGAATTTAGGCATAGATATTGACAAATTTATGATAATTTAGTGTTAGGGCTACTTTTTTAATAATATGCTGATGTTTAGGAATCACTAACCATACTATAAATCATTTATTGACATTTTTCAAATATTTGTATATTATAGACTTGTTCAGAAATACCTCTGATTTTTTATTATAAAATTTCCAAGGAATATGTCAAAAATTGCAGTAATCAAAACCGGCGGCAAACAGTATAAAGTCGCAGAAGGTGAAACTATTAAAGTAGAGAAATTAGAAGCCGCACAAGGTGCAACTCTTAAATTCGACACTCTTTTCGTTGCTGATGGTGGCCAGGTTGAAATCGGTCAACCATCTTTAGGCGATAGAGTTGAAGCTGAAGTGCTAGAAAATGGTAAGCATGATAAAATTACTGTTGTAAAGTATAAGAATAAAACTCGTTATAAGAGAACTTTAGGACATCGCCAACCTTTCACCGCCCTAAAGATTAAGAGTATTGCGTAAGCACCGTCTCACTGACAACTTTTAAAAATTTAAAACCCGCACCTGTTAATAGGAGCGGGTTTTTTGTTCGGTCAATTCTTTCTCTAGCTTTCTAAGTCTTATTTTATTAGCAAGCAAGCTTCTTTTGTGGATTAAAACTCTAATCAATTTTACTAATTGTTTGGGAAAGCGCCGAGTATTTCTATAGCTCGGTCTTAAGTTGGCAACAGTAAATATGACTAATTGTGCTTGTTTGGCAATT
>CAYGOK010000002.1:62278-64828 GCA_964351585.1 uncultured Gammaproteobacteria bacterium
GTGGTTAATTTAGCTCCCCTCTATTTGTTAAAGCACTAGATAAGGTTGTTTGGTCAGCATATTCTAAATCCGAACCAGCTGGTAGGCCTTTGGCTAAGCGGGTTATCTTTACTTTTTCTTTAAATGTTTTATTTAAGTAAAGCGCCGTGGTTTCTCCTTCTAGGGTAAAGTTTAGCGCTAGGATTAATTCTTTAATATTTCCTGATTGAATAAGTTTGGCTAGCTTAGCGGTGTTTAGATTCTCTGGTCCAACACTGTTAATCGTATCAATTAATCCCCCGATCACAAAATAGCGTCCGTTATATTGTCTGGTAGCCTCAATAGCTACTAAATCTTGAATATTTTCTACCACGCAAACAGTAGTTTGGTTACGATTAGAATCAGAACAGATAGTACAGGGACTAGACTCGGCAATCGCCAAACATGACTGACAGACTGCAGTTTCACGCTTAACTTCGCTGATGGCCCTGGCTAGTTCTGACAATTTAGTTTCCTCTTGATTGAATAAAAAAAAGGCGTAACGTTCAGCCGTCTTCGGACCGACGCTAGGCAACAAGGAGAGTCTATCGATCAAATTTTGAATGGCTTTCGGATAACGCATTTTTTTATTTTTTTTGTCTAAGGTGTTAGCTTAAACCAGGAAGTCCGCCCATGTCTTGTAATTTTTTTGCCATTAAACGCTGAGCTCTTTTTACCGCGTTATTAAAACAGATCTTAAGAGCATCTTCTTGGGCTTGTTTGTTTAAGCCCTCACCTAGTGAAAGGCTAATTACTTCCATATTACCATTAAGGACTATTTTTACTCCATTTTTTTCTTCGGTAACTGTTTCCTGGGCAAGCGCATCCTGCATTAATTTAGCTTGACTGCGTAAATCTTTGAATTGTTTTAATTTGCTAAACATAAATATTTATAAGTTATTTTTTATTTTTTTACTATTAATTTAGAACTGAGTTGGCCCCGGGTCGGGAGTTTTTTTACTGAGATTTCGGAAGCTGGCAGTATTTTCATCAAAGAATAAATCGATTTTTCCAGTTGGTCCATTTCGATGTTTGGCAATATGAATTTCGGCTTTATGTCTTTCTTCGATTGGCAGGTCTTGAGGATTAAAGTTGCGATCCGCTGCCTTACGATAAATAAACATTACAATATCTGCATCTTGTTCGATAGAACCGGAGTCACGTAAGTGTGATAACTTAGGAATAGCTGGGCTGGTTTGTTCAACTGCACGAGAAAGCTGAGCTAAAGCCAAAACGGGAATATTTAATTCACGAGCAATTGATTTTAAACCACGACTAATTTCGGCAATCTCCTGGACGCGGTTATCGCCATATTTTCCGCGACCCTCCATTAACTGAAGGTAGTCAATTACGATTAAGCCTAGCCCCTTTTCCATTTGCAAACGACGTGCTTTAGTTCTTATTTCCATGATAGACAAGGTTCCAGAATCATCAATATAGATTGGTGCCTCAGCTAGTCTGCCCATCGCTTCACCGATTTTAGCAAAATCGTTGTCCTCATCTTTATCAGATAAGTTACCAGTACGCATTTTCCAAAGGTTAACATTGGCTTGGGAGCAAAGCATACGATCCACTAGCTGCTCTTTACTCATTTCCAACGAGAAAATTCCGACACCTTCCTTACTCTTAATGGCCGCTTGGCGAGCAATATCAAGTGCGAAAGAAGTTTTTCCGACACTGGGGCGAGCGGCTAAAATTATTAAATCTGATTTTTGTAAACCAGCAAGTAGATTATCTAAATCACCAAAACCGGTTGGTAGACCACGAAGCTTGCCACTGTATTTATGAAGATCATCAATGCGCTCAAAGGCATCGGTTAACAAGTTATCGATGGAAGTAAAATTGTTTTTTAGGTATTTGCGAGAGACGCCGAAAATTTTACTTTCCGCTTCATCAAGCGTGTTATCAATATCTTGATCTTCATTAAAACTGCTGCTAGCAATATCAGCAGCGGCTTGTTGTAAGCGGCGTAAAGTTGCTTTCTTTTGGATGATGTTAGCGTAGTTAACAATATTACCTGAAGTAGCTACCGCGCCAGATAGCTTTGCTAAATAACTACGTCCGCCTATTTTATCGAGTTTATTTTTATCACTTAACTTGTTAGATAAAGTAATAATGTCAATTGGTTCTTGGTTGCTATATAACTCCTTAACAGATTCAAAAATAATTTTGTGAGCATCACGATAAAAGTCATCAGCGGCTAAGTTGTCGGCGATTTTGATGATAGCATCCTTGTCTATTAAAAGAGAGCCTAAAAGCGATTCCTCGGCTTCTGGGCTGTGTGGTGGAATTTTATCTAGCAGGTTTTGGTTGTTGTCCATAGCAATCTGCTTTAAATAGTGAGTATCTTTAATTTATATCTTTCGTTACTTTATCTTAACTGAAGGGGGGCTTTTTTTCAAGTTGACTTTAACACAGTTTTTCCGCTTGATTTCCACAGAGAAATAAAAAACCGCCCTTTACGGGCGATTTAGCTTGAGCCGACTGTCGGGCTTGAACCGACGACCTGCTGTTTACAAGACAGCTGCTCTA
>CAYGOK010000003.1:0-9942 GCA_964351585.1 uncultured Gammaproteobacteria bacterium
ATTAAAATGTCTAAAATAATATTGTGTGCCCTGTCAGTATTCGAACTAACATCGCCATAAATCCCCCAATCGCGCTCATAGTACTTAATAAAAACTTCACTGCCGTTTTCTAGGCCATACCCAAATATCGGACGCTCTAAAATAGCATCAGCCGAGGCTTGAAAAAAGAATACTCGTGATGCCAGGCTACCGCGTGTTAAATCAAACGATTCTTTAATGCGACCAGGTGATACTAATTCCAGAGCCGCTAAACTAATAATTCCTAACAATACAGCGACGCCAATAAATCCAATTTTAATTTTCTTAGACAGACGTGCGGTAAAAAATAAATAAACAACAAATACAGCAATCACTGCTAAAAAAGCTAACAGTCCGCCACGACTGGCCGTAAAAAAGAGACAAGCAATCTGTAATACAATTAAAATAAAGTAAACCGATTTTACTAAAAATTGCTTACTAACGTATAACAAGTATACAGTTAGTGGCATGCCCAGAAGTAAAAAGGATGCTAAAAAGTTAGGCTGACCTAAAAATGATAAGGTTCTGCCAGTTAAATAAGGTTGTTCTGGCCACTCTAAAAAATCAAATCCCATTATTTGCAAGACTCCATACAAAGCAACTACTGACGTCGACACCACCATAGACAAAACTAAGCGACCGATTCTTCTATTAACTACCGACTGATAGCTTAATTCTATATTTTTTTTATATGGCCACAATAAGTTAATCGCCAACAAAACTGACCAAAGGAAGTAGGTTGCCTGACTAATCCAGCCCTCTTGACGGTCATAAGAACCAAAAAAACTTTGTTGCCAATTAATTGAAAAAAACAAAGAAACTGCCAAGCCAGCAATAAGTAAAGCTGGTATAAAAAATAATTTAGCTAATCTAAAAAAAGAAAAATCTAGCCTCTCCCGAAAAAATCCAAAACGCAAAGCAGTCAAGGCAAGTAAGAGCCAAACTAAAAAACGAAAAACCGCTAGCTTGCTCAGCTCAAACATGTTGAATCCCGGAAAAAAATACGCAAACCAAATCGGAATCAAAAAAACAGCTAATAAATAAGTTGTTTCTATGGCTAAATCCAAAACGCGAGCGCGAGTTATTTTTAGGGAAATAAATAGTGAGTTCATGCCTTATATTATAACAAAAAAAGAAGCCGGTGGAAACCGGCTTCTTGGATAAAAATCTAAAAACTATTATTTTCAATTAAGCTTTACGTCCCATGAGTTTATGCCAAATTACTAGAAGTGGGCTAGCCACAAAAATTGAACTGTAAGTACCAATAAATACACCGATAAGTAGGGCTAAGGCAAAATCGCGAATTGTGCTACCGCCAAAAACCAAAATCGCTAATAGAGCGAGCATGGTCGAGGTTGAGGTATTGATAGACCGAAAAATAGTCTGATTAATACTAGTGTTGACTGTATTTTCGAAGTCTTCATGGCTCTTTGGCAAATTTTCGCGCACACGATCAAAAACGATAATTGTATCATTTATACTGTAACCCAGAACAGTTAAAATAGCTGCGATAAATGGTGTATTAATCTCTATGTGGTAAAAGTGTCCTAGCGCAGCAAAAGCGCCTAAGGTAATAATAATATCATGTGCTAAAGCAATAATAGCAGCGACGCCATACTTCCAAGAAGCAACCGGGCGAGAAACGCGGCGGAACACTAAGGAAATATAAATGATAATCATTATTAAAACTATCAGCGAAGCATTAAAAGATTTACTCTTTAATTCTTGACCAATAGATGGGCCAACTAAATCAAGGCGTAATTCTTTAAAAGTAGCACCCTCATTATTAGCTGCTAACTGTTCTAATTGAGAAACCACTCCCTGATGAGCCTCTTCAGTGGTCTCCTTAAAACGTAGAATAAAAGTATTATCTTCGGTTGGCTGAACAGTTAAACTATTAACACCAGCTGCTCGAGCGCTGTCTTGAATTTCAGCAATAGTCGGCTGATAACCAGAGAATTCCCCTTCCATTAAGCTGCCACCACTAAAATCAACTCCAAAATTTAAACCCCAAACAGACAAGGCAACAATCGCTGCAGTAACCAAAAACCCGGAAATAGCCAGGAAAATGTTTCTTTTTTGAATAATCCGATAAGTCATATGTTTTTATTTGCTCTTAGTTTCTTATTGGCTACTTCTTAATACTTCTTACTCCCAAAAGCCAGCGTCTTTTTTCTACCCAATCTCCCAAAGCAACAATCGTCAAAATTCTAGTAATAACAATAGCACTAAACAAAGATACAGAAATACCAATAAATAAGGTTGTGCCAAATCCCTGGATTGAAGATGTGCCAAAGAACATGAGAATTAAACAAGTAATAAGCGTAGAAATATTACCATCACGAATTGATGGCCAAGCACGTTTAAAACCATCAGAAAGGGCTTGGCTAATTGTTTTACCCTGCTTTAGTTCTTCGTTGGTACGGGCAAAAATTAGAATGTTAGCATCAACCGCCATACCTAAAGATAAAATTAAACCAGCAATACCAGATAGTGACAAGGTAATCGGCTGTAGAGCATAGAAGAAAAGTAAAATACCCATCACAACAAATAGTAGTGCCAAGGAACCATCAAAAACTTTGAGCTCATTAAAGGTATGGAAGATCAAAGCAATCATCACAAATATCATCGGCAAAGCAATGGCAATCGGAATAGCCTTAAAGATTGCTAACATAATAATACCGTAAGCTGCTAATGAAAATACTGATAACAAGCCAGGCAAACGATAAATAATAATCATGAAAATAGAAACAAGCAATAATCCAATTAAGCCAGCTTGTAAACTATTATCAACTGATTTAGCACCTAAGCTCGCTTCAACTGTCTTTTGAGAAACTAAAGAAATTGGCACTGGTAAGGCACCGGAATTTAAACGCTTAACTAATAATTTAGCTTCCTCAATATTAAACTGACCAGAAATAACAGCCTGGCCACCAGTAATTTTCTCATTAACTGTTGGGGCACTAATAACGTAGCCATCAAGAAAAATCGCTACTGGCTGACCGACATTACGCGCGGTAATATCTTCAAACATTTGAGCGCCTTCAGAATTAAATTCTAAAGAAACCTCTGGCGTACCATCATTAGGATTAAACTGCAAAATCGCCCGCTTTAAGTATTTTCCAGTCAGCTCAGTGTTTTGCCAAGCATCTTCAGGGTTTAGATTTAAATCAAGAGAAGGAATTTCCTCAGTTGTGGTCGCCACCGAACCTTCCTCGTCTACAACCTGCACGCTCTCTAGCGCTTCGTTAATAGCGGCTGTATTTTGCTCTTTAAATTCTAAAATTGGAGTTTCGCCAATCATTTGAATCGCCTCTTCTACATCTTTAACTCCAGCCAATTCAGCAATAATACGATATTCACCACTTGCTCCTCTATTAACCTGAACTAAAGGTTCGCTAACACCGAAAGTGTTAACGCGACGCTCAATAACATCACGGGCTGACTCCATGGCTCCAGCGCGATCTGATTCTGGAATTTTAGTAACATCAGCTTCATAAATTAACTGTGTACCTCCTTGCAAATCTAAACCAAGGTTAAAGGGCAAATCTTTAGCTAAGGGCAAGACAACAATACTGTTTGTCTTATCAGCTAAAAATTTTGCAAACTGATTGTACTGATAGCCGCCGGCAATAATCGCCGCCGTTAACACAAGCAGAACAATTAGACCGAGAACCCAGCGCGTCTTAGTTTTTGGAGACATCTTGGCAAGTTTTTGTGCGAATGACATAGGATGTTTAGCTTAAAATCAGCCGGTATAACAAACCAGCAGACATTAGTGAATAACTCTAACTTTCCTTCATCTTAGGACAAACGCCAAGAAAAATCAAGGCTCCACCTTTACAAAAATGCCATTTTTATTTATAATGAAGCTATTAAAATTTTTATACAAATATGCCATTAATACCAACAGTTATTGAAAAAGAGGGTCATGTAGAGCGTGCTTATGATATATATTCCCGTCTTTTAAAGGATAGAATCATCTTTTTGGGTGAACCAATTGACGACCATGTCGCCAACATTGTGATTGCCCAATTCCTATTTCTAGACGCCCAAAACAAAGATCAGGACATTAAATTCTATATTAATTCCCCAGGTGGCTCAGTAAGCGCTGGTTTGGCCATCTACGACACGATGCAATACATCAAGTCTGATGTTTCCACAATTTGTGTCGGCCTCGCCGCTTCTATGGCTTCAGTCCTATTAGCCGCTGGCGCTCCGGGAAAGCGTTTTGCTTTGCCAAATAGCGAGGTCATGATTCATCAAGTCATGGGTGGAGCCGAGGGTCAGGCATCTGACATTAAAATTAGAGCTGAACACATCTTAAAAACTAAGGCAAAAATGAATAAAATTCTTGCCTTTCATACTAAACAAAAAGAGGCAACTGTTGAAAAAGATAGTGATCGCGACAAATTCATGTCAGCAGACGAAGCTTTAAAATACGGAGTCATTGATAAAATTATTAGAAAATAAATATTATATAGTCATAAAAAAACACCGCGCTCGCGGTGTTTTTTAAAAATCATTTTTAATATTTTTATTGGACCTGGAAATTATCAATCATCATCTGATAAATATTTAGATAAGCTTGGCGGGTGCTAATAACTGGAATATAAGAAATAGCATATATACTTTGACGCTTATCATCAGTCAAATAAAAATTAATTCCATCTTCGCTCATGATTCCCTCCCAACCGACGCTATTTTTGAAACGACTATAAACATCAACCGAGGATTCGAAGGTTTCAGCATACCAATCAGCAATTGATTGGTTGCGTGGATTATCCTGAACTGAAACTTGAAATAAAGAATTGTCTGGCGCAGAAATAATCAGAGTATAGCCATTATTCAAAGATTGTTTAGTCCAAGAGTTTGGGTGCAAAATCGTAAATCCACTAGTTGGGTCTTGATAAACTGTAAGCGCTGAACTTTCTGTCAAACGACCAGCACCGAGCGGACTATAACCACTCTTTATTTCTGCCAAATCTAAGTAACCATCTTTATCGGTATCAATCTCTAAAACATTAGTTTTCATGGCTATCTCCTCGTCATCAGTTAAGCCGTCGCCATCTGTGTCTAAAATAGGGGCCCATAATTCTTCTTGAGTTAATCCTTCTTCAGGCATTAATTCAGTCGTTTCTTCTGAAGAAGTGGCTACATCCTCGCTAGTGGTGGCGGTTATGGCGTCAATTACTTCGATTGGCGTCGCTGAGGAGCTAGTAGCAGTCTCTGTATTAGTCGATTCACCTTCAATAGGCGCTGATGAAATTGGAGTTTGGGTGGCAACCTGGTTTACTGAATTATTTTCTGCTTGCGGCTTAAGAATAAAACGGTAGCTTAAATATATCAAAGCGCCAACTAATATAATACCTAGGCCAATAATTATTGCACCAACTGATTTCACATTACTTTTTTGAACATTAGAACTAGAACCAGAGAGACTCTGACTAGAAGTAACTGGCGCCGAAGAGCTGCCCAAGCGAGATCGATTGGGCATGTTGTGCACTATTAAATCTTGGTCAACCTTGTTTGCGGCATTTTCTCCGCTTTCTGGCTGGTCACTCTTCTTATTAAACATAATCAAATTATCAGAAAAAACAGAATTATTATTATAAGCAGCATTGCTCCGCCTAACACGAACCAAATTTTCATGCTTTTTTCACTAGTTTTTGGCATTGCATGAATACCAAGAGAAGAGCCTGGAGCCTGCTGCTCTTGAGAAGTGGTTTTTGCAGCAAGAGTGGAGTTTTGATTATCAGCCTTAAACATAATTAAAAATTACCAGGTAATTTACCTTCTCCGTTTGGATTATACCCCCCTCTTACTTCCGTGCCATCAGGATAACCATCGCCATCGGTATCTGCCACTAAGGGGTTAGTCTTGTATATTCTTACTTCTTCATAATCAGAGAGTCCATCATTATCAGTATCAATAAGGTTAGGATTTGTGCCCAGCGCAGCTTCTTCATCGTCTGTTAAGCCATCGCCATCAGAATCAACCGGAACAGATGGTAATACTGGAGAATCTGTTACCCCGTTCATAACTTCTTCTGAGTCCACAGACTCTGAAGATGTCCCATCCTCTCCTGGGCTGACAGGTAAGAAATCAATGAACTCATCATTGGCCTCAGTTTCAGTGGTCGAAGGCGCAACCTCCTCATTAGTTTCGTTAGTAGTAGTAGCTTCGGCAATTTCTTGCTCAACTATATCATTTTCAATCGGTGCTACAATTTCTTCATCAGCTTTAAAAAATTTGTTATAAGCTAAATAGCCTAGCAGTCCTAGAATTATAACCGACATCATCACAACGGCAATCATAAATCCCTTGCCACCTTTTTTTTCTGACTGCTCGGGATCGGTATCCAATAAGGATCCTGTAGGAGGGATCGGGTTGGTATTTTGAGGAGTTACAGACGCACTTCTCATTGGTGGTCGAGAATCAGCCGCCTGATCAGTATCGGCAAAAATATCATCTACCTGAGAACGACTAGACTGGTTTGGATTTTGCAAATTTTCAAACATATTTTTAACTGAGTTTATTATTTATATATTATAGCGAATGATTCTGCTGGCGACAAACAAAACAAAGCAGATTAAATTAATATTTATTTAATTTCTTCTAGGTCAGTAACGATATCAGCGTCTTCACGAATAATTTTATAAACCTCGACTGCACCAATCTCACTTCTTTTAAGTACTTGTATTTTAGCATCCTCTGGCAAACTAAAAGCAGATTTTTCTAAATTATCCATAAATTCTGGCTCATACGGAACTGCATCACTATCACCAAAAGGACTAACACTAGATTTTCCTGTTGATAGAATTAAAACTATAACCAGCGCTATTATTACCACCATGGCCCCAACTATAATATAGATTCTTTTTTTATTCATATATCAAAAATTAATATCCTTTATTTGAAAAATTAGGTGCCTGAAGGTGGTGGCGGCGGAGGAGTAATACAAAGACCATTGGAACAAGTCTTACCCGTTGGACATTGGCAATTAGAACTACAGGGGCAATCATTGTATGTTTGTCCGCCCCGAGTACAAAGCTGTCCACAAAATTCCTGAGTACCAATTAACCCCTTATCACAAATACCATCGCCACAATAATGATTATAAGTAACTGAGTCACAGTTTTTATTACAGTAAGTTCTAGAGCCATAATAAGCTGGCTGCGGTTCAACGCCTACAGTAATATTATTGGTTCCGTTGTCGCACTCTTCCCCAGGTATTGCATAACCACTTTCATTATAAATAAAGGGCTGGGTAATGCCATCGCCACACCAGCCGCCAAAAGGCGAACAATAACTATTAATCTGAGCGCAATTATAATGATGATTAGCATCACTAGTCTCTGGAGAATAAGCACATTCTGAGTTACAAACACAAATTGGTTCGGCCGCACTCTTACAGGTTAAACCTGTCTGACAAGGACAAGTGCCTCCACACTCATCAGGGCCGCAATAGCCGGTAGTAGTTGGACACTGAGGAATACAAGTTCCGCCAACTCCGCCTCCAGAAGTAGGAGCCTTACAATCACTAGAAGACTTGGAGCCAAGAGCAGATGTATAGCTAGTCGGACAGGATGTCGGAGTAGCTGCTCCGGCGGGACAATAATTATTAATTGGACAGATTGTACAACTGGTCGCTGAGTTAGTACCAGTTTTATATGTTCCAGCTGAACAAGTTAAACAAACGCCTGAAGATAAATATTTCCCAGAGGGACAAGTCGTTGTCCCTGGTATTACTGCCGATTTAAGAGGAGTTGGAATACACAGTCCATTGGTAGTTGTCCATTGACAATTAGTGCTGTAAAAATCGCAACCATCTTTACTGGTAATTTGAGAGCAATCCATGCCAACGCCACCACTACCTTTGGCAGAACAATAGCCACCCGCTCCTTCACAGGTTGAGCCCTCAGGACAAGTAGCTGAGGTGGTGCAAGTAGCTGGTTTAACACATTGACCACTGGCATTAATATAACCATCCTCAACGACGCTGCCTAAAGTTGTACGACATTTATCCGTGACACAACTTTTAATAACCTGATCGTTGCGACACTGCAAAATATTACGCCTAAACCACTTATCGCTTGAGCTCCTAGTGTCATACATTTTATCCTTACATTCGTTTCCTGCAGGATTGTCACCGATATCAAACGGACCCGTTTCACAGCCTACAGGACATACCACCATCTTTCTCTGATCACCATAATAACAAACTGGATTATCCAGCTTAACAATAGTGCATCCGAGTAAACTATCTCCATACTGACAAATTTTATTAGCACTTGGGGTTGCGCCACAACCAGTTAATTTAGCCGCGGTTACACTACGAGAATAATATGTATCCCAGAAATCGTTTCTTACAACATAATAAGTTGTGTTTGGCTGTGTGATATCGCCCTCACTAAAATTAACAAAATTAATAGTTTCCGTTTTGTCCCAACATTTAACCTGGCAGAGATTATCTACACAATCATACCCTGTTGGACAAGGATTGGCGCCAGAACAGGCTATATCAGTCCCTCCCACATCACCATCCGGTAAAGATGGTCCAGCACCAAAATAGTTTGGATCACAATCATATTTACAATTAGATTGATTTTCGTACTGAGTCTGACAATATAAATCACCGCAATAACCGCCACCCTCAAGTGGAGATTTAAAAACACAATAATTATTACTATTTATTGGGTAGGGTGCCTTTTCGCCAACACCAGTATTACAAGCGTATTGTACTTTATAACTACTGGCGGCCGGATTTGTTGTGGTATTACTCATGCCATCACAAGCTTCATAACCATTATTAAATATACCGCCTCGTCCTTCAGTATTTGGCTCCTCAGAAACACCATCACCGCAATAACTATTAACTCTTAGCACAAAGCTCTTAACGTTAGGATTGCCATATTCATTAACTGCCTTGATTCTGACTTCTTGGCCCGTGTGTAAAGTGGTTGTCTCGCCAGATAAATAAAATACTCCTGGCTCAGCAATTGGATCCTCAGTGATGTTGAGACCAGCAGGGAGAGGGCCGTCACTAGAATAAGCAATGGTATGATTGCCTTGTTTATTAGTACCAAGACGACACTTATAAGCATGATTCAAACGCGATTGTGTTTCACAATTAAAATCAAGGGTTGGTGGATCAATTTTAACTCTAATAATAAAATTACTAGATACGCCATTAACTCGCAAAGTATAAATTGACTCCCTGTCTTCCGAAAAAGTATTCGAAACTGATGGAGTAATTATTCCCTGATAGGTAATCTTGTGACGATTAACGCCGTCTGAAACTACTGAGCGTACTATTCCTGGAAATCTTAAAATATCTATTCCCGAAATTAGGTCTAGCGAATAATTTGGAACTGCGGTTTCTCCGGAAACATAAAAACTAAAGCTAAAAGGAATAGTTGGGTCAAGTCGATAAGTATATTCATCTGCTTGGCCAAAGGCAGAGGAGGCGGCAATTATAATGCTACTAGTAGTAGCACTACTTGCCCCCTTGCTATCAGTAACCGTTAAGGTAATTGGATAACTACCGGCATTACCCGCTCTTACTGCATAAATCTTTTTTTGATTTATATCACTTACCCCCTTGATAATCGGCGCAGCTGACCAACCAGACCAACTTCCGCCAGTCGAAATTGACCATGTAATCGGGTCACCTTCTTTATCAAGCGCGCGTGCAAAGCCATTAAATTCTTTTCCGGCCACGCCCCTTAGGGCGAGGTCAATAATTTGAGGCGCAGTATTAGTCAGATTTCCAGTTGCCATAATACCCGTGGCCGTTACACAATTATCATCATTCACTCCTGGCTCTAAACGGTAGCCAAGCGCTGGATTACTAGTATCGCGACTTTCCATAACAGCACACAAACTATAAGAAGAGCCTGCCTGATTTGAAGTATAAGCCAA
>CAYGOK010000003.1:10042-52873 GCA_964351585.1 uncultured Gammaproteobacteria bacterium
CTCACTTCTTCAATCTTGCCAATTCTTTTTAAATCACGAACAATCATCGCCTTTAGGCTGCCGCAAAATAATCCAGCTGGGCAATCGCTATCAACTACGCAATTCTTAGGTTCTTTAAGTAAACAAGTACCATTAGTTAGCGAGCAGGCCTGATTAGAAGGACATTCGGAGTCCTGTGCACACTTGGTTACCGAGATAGAGCAGGTTGATACCTGGGAAGATAAATTATCATTAAACTTCCAATGAGAAATAATCTGTCCCAAAATATCGGTAGTCATGCTGCTAGAATCTTGATTATATGAAATCAGATAAATATTGGTATAGATTACTTTTTGAGCCGGGTCAACGTGGGCGGCATTTATATAAACTGTACGTCCATCGCGTAATGCTTCATAGCCATCAACAGTTAGGGCCTGAGGTGCTCCAGAAAAACCCTGGCTCTGATACCAGCGGTAAACACTGTAGTGGTTGGGATTAGGAATGATACGAATACCAATCGCATCACTCTCTGTTGTGGGCTGTGCAGCAACGGGATTGTCAGAAGAAAGCAAAACCCCGAAAAGCAAAAGGGCGGTAACAGCCACTAGGCCGACTAACCCTTTCAATTTATTAAATTCTTGATTGACCATAAAGAAAAAATTATCTAACCACACAAGCGCCTGCGACACAAACTTGATTATCGGCACAGGTTATCTTGGAAATTGTTATTTCATTTGATTTTGCACTTTCATTGCCGGCTGCATCTAAGGCGGATAAAGCAAAGTAATTATCGCCACTACTTAATTGACCAGCGGATAAAGTTAAAGCAGTTGCCCCCTGTTCAGAGTCAAAGGATTCTCCGTATAAAGTGCTACGCGTGCCTCGATAGAGACGAAACGAGGAAGCACTAGTATCGGTGCTCGTCCAATTAAAGCGATAGGAATCACATTTGTTGATTGAAGTTAAGTTAGCCGGAGCTAAAGGCGCCGTTTGATCTGTCGGCGTGGCTGACTTAGTATTACTCAACGTACTTTCCGTACGATTGTTAGAAATAACGGAAACACGGAAAGAATATGGTTGATTATTTTTTAAGCCAGAAATAGTGGCAGCGCAAGCAAATTCTGATCCACCCCAATCACAAGCATCGGCTGCTGTAAACTCTCTAGAAACAGTCGCTGATTTTCCAGTCTCACCATAATAAATTTTAAAACCAACTGACTGAGCGCTACTGGATTTCCATTCAACTAAAATCTCTCCTCCTGTTTTTTTATCAGTGGCCGCCGTTACTTCTCCGGCTGGCAAAACTGCCTCTCTAAAGAAATATGATTCTTTAAGAACGTTCCAAACACAGATGCCATCAGGTAAGCCGTCGCCGTTACGATCATCTCCACAAGAAGAGCCAGCGGCTGAACAAACTGAGCCATCAGAGCTACAAGCTAAATTAGTGCTCTGTCCTCTAATAACAGCTCTATCAATAATTGCCGGCAAATCATCAAATGTGCCAGGCTGGCCGGCGTCGCGACAATAATAAAACTTATAACTAAAGTCCGTGCAAGGCCCACCTAAAGCACCGGTACAGGTATCTGTCCACGGAAACCAGGTGCCATCAATATTAACTGGTGGCCAAGGATTATTACAAACAAAGACATAGATATTGCTCGCACTAGAAGAATCGTCACCCGTAGAAAAAGCATTGGCACAATTAGCTGTACACTTATCATCAGCGCAGACACAGCTTGGACTATAATCTGGATTACTAAGGAAGCGCTCCATGCTAACAGTCGCTGTTAATTTTGTTTCTCCATCAGTAACGCCATTTGCCGCCGCAACAAAAGCACGATTCATTTCTAAACCATTAACATTAGCAATGGTCACGACTGCGGTATCAAGGACGTTGAAATTCCAGTCCCAGAAATATCCAGTTACCGGATGCAAAACTTGGCTATCCGCACTAAGCGCCCAAGCAGCAAATACCTTGTCTTTATCTTGAATGGTGTCAAAAGTCTTGTCTAATGGGTTATCATCTTTTTCAGCCAAGCTATTATCGGTAGTCTTAAATAAATAAGATACAGGCAACAATCTTACTTGACTGATAGCGCAGACACCAGAATTTTCAGCCTTATCAGAAAGTGTTTTAAACTGAATGATATGAGAATTTTTATAATATGTAGTATTAAAAGCTAAGCTTGCCCCCTCAGTTCCGTCCAGGCCCGTTCCATTAAAGCCAATTCCCTCAATATTAGTTACCCCCAATTGACTATTCAGTTCTTCGTCACCCTTAACAACTAGAAAATAATTGGTATCTGGAGACATTAACTGCCTAGGCATGACATTAGCCACTGTTCTTTGGCCAGCATGACTACCAGAAACAGCAACCGGAGAAGCACAGTATAGCTTACTAGGGTCCGGAGGGACGGCAATCGCGCTTTCATTTTTTGGAAAAAATACGGCCACCACCTGATTCACTGACCTTCTAGCGCTCGAAAATACCCTGGCTAACCAGCCCTCTTTTTTAACTTTACCTTCAAAATCATAGGCCATGGTTCCTGCCGGACAAACGCCAGTACCATAATCCATTTCTCTAAGTAGTAAAATATTGGAATTGAAAGTAGCAACATCCATTAACTGATCAAAGGTAATATTTAATACTGCATTGCGACAAACATTACTAGCGCCATTAATCGGCAGAGTTTCTATTACATTCGGTCTGGCCTGACAGCAAGTATCAAAGCCGCAGCCCAATGTTTCGGCATTACCACAATCGCCATCATTCTTACAGCCACAACATAATCCGCGACTAGCACCAGAACAACTTCCTTGATCAGCCTTACAATACAAATATGGCGCCTCGGCAGTTTTACAAGCATTAACATCAGTTGGGCTACAGCAACAAGTGCCACAATCAGAAATACCTGTAGCCGTTGCTCCGCTATCCGTCATGCAGGCCATGTTTGGAAAATTACAAATACTAAAATCACAAGTTGCCGTCATATAAGGAGAGGAGCAATTTTTTCCAGCCCCACCATAATTGCCACCGCAACGATCTTGGCAAGTAGTTAAGCTATTGAATGTTCCGGTTGTTCTTGGGATAGCCTCGCAAGTTGCCGGATCTCCTGGAGGCGTAGCTGCTGGATCACCACAATTATAATAGGCGCAATAACCAGCATCAGCACCAGACGCAATCTGTTCTCCTCCTTGGCACTTAGAAGATGTTTGATTAAAACAACAAGAAGGAGCGGCTGAACATTCATCTTTATTACCATCAAACAAAGAACAGAAATCAACTCCCTCAGCACAGCCGGTTGTGCAAGTGTCTGTGTTTTTAAAATAACCAAGCTTAACCGGAGTTGAAGAGGCGCAAGTCGCCGGGTCAGTCGCTGAACAGTTAAAATAACCGCAATAGCCATAATCTGGACTAGCTGGATCAGAAGAAATTTCTGTGCCCGAACCACCACGACAAATATCATCATCTAAAGATGGGGTTCGTCTAGAATCAAAGCAACAAGCTGCGCTATGATCAGCACAAGTTGACTGCGTTTTTAAACCAGTACAATCTGAACAAACGCCCTGCGGATTTTCAGCGGTAATGCTGCAATATTGTCCGCCTCGACCAGCACAATTACAGGCAGCGTCATGCTCAGCTTGAGTAGTGCCGACATTAGCACAACCAGAACATTGCCCTAAACCAGCGCCATCATCAGCCTGATCATTACCACAGGTACCGGCACATTCTAAAGGAGCACAACAATCTTGAGCACTATTACCAATACGACAACAGCAATCACAACTCGGCGCGTCATAAGCAATACAACGATCAGCGGCCGCTAAATCAGGATTATCTTCGCAAACTGAACCAGCCGGACAAACCGACCTAGAAACACAACGACCATCAGTTACTACCCTTTCACAAACCAATCCATCAGTACACAAACTACAAGTTGAATTTTTATCAACACAAATATTATTTACGCCTCTCTCCCAATTATCTGGGCAAGATGTTTGAGTAGAGAATTGCCAGTTGCCCTCCTGATTACAAGCTACTGTAACCTCAATACTCTGACCACCTAAAGCAAAGGTTTTCTTTTCCGATAAACTACACAAACCATCGGCCCCAGATTTTACGCATTTATTAATAGAGGCATCGTAAAAACAAGCTGATGGAAAAGCATTACAGCCGACTACTGAGGCACAAGAATAATCGCAACTACCTACTACTTTTTTATTATTTCCTGCATAAGGAGAACAAACGCCGGTTGTATTTGGACAGAATGAACCAACCTGACATGCGCCAGCGTAGGCCGCTAAAGTAGCACAGCTCTCAGTTGGATCAACTACATCTTTTTTGGCATAGCCAGTACTAAAATTCCATTCAAAAACTGAAGTAGGAATATCAATTAAACAGTCACTTAAACTAGCAACGCAGCGTCCTTTCTTATAAGTATTAGCTGGACAACAAACTTGTCCGCCTTCACAATTTTCATTAGTAGTACAACTACCAACTTCAAAATTAAGCTCATTGCCCCATTCGCCATTCTTTACAACTTTAACCGGACCAGTGATAGCCCCTTCAGAAACAGCTGTTGTAATTATATCGGCACCATTTTCTTGACTGATTAAACCTGAGGTATTTTTATTAACATTAAATTGAACTAAACCATTTTGTCCAACTGACCCAAAGTATTCTCCATAAAGCTTAACGGGCGTGGACACCGCGCCCTGCTTCGGTTCAATCTTGCACAAGCTAGTCTTTAGAGATAAGGCACTATCAACATTAAAAGAATTGGGGTTAAGCTGGCTAGTATCAATTGTTCCGCTGGCCAATTCTACACGAATATAATGATAACCATTAACAGCTGAGGCTGGGACCTTAACAATAATTTGGTTATCACTCCAGACTGAGCTAGCGCAAACTGGTGGAAATGCGTAATCAGCTTCAGCGCTTCCAAAGTAAACTTTAGAGTTGCCACGCGCACCACCAAAGCCACTACCAATAATAGTGACGTATTGTCCGGTGCGGCCACTATTAGGAGAAAAAGAAACAATAAAGGGCCCATCTCTAGGATCAGACTCTTTGTTAAAATATAGATAATTACTTTTTTCCTGATTACCGCCTAAAGTACTAATAACAAAACTAGTGGCTTCACCAGATCTTACATTAGGAACACCGGCTGTGCCCGATAGACCGCTGGGATGGCTAAAACCAGAGTTAAGGGCCTGAACATTAGTCTTATAACTACCAAAATAAGCTTTACCAGAATACAAACTAATTCCTTGATAAGTCGCTATGGCTCCTAAGCCACCCTGGCTAGGAGTTAATTTACATAAGCCCGGCCTAACTATACTATTAGAAACAAAATCTGGCACCCTGGGACCGTATTCATCATTAGTAGCATCTTCTTTTCCGTCTTGACGAGAAATTTTAATAGCTCCATTACTGGCGCCTGAAGGAATGGCAATAATAATTTGTTTGTCACTCCAAGAATCAATACAAATTGGATTAATCTCCGAAGGACTGCGTCCTATCTGATTTCCACCTAAGAAAACAACCTGACTTAAAACAGGATCATATTCTCCAAAACCCTGACCGAAAATTGTTAAAAAATTATCAGCAGCGCCATTAGGAGTGTTTTGATTACAGACCGTATTACAACCAGCATCAGTCTGGCAAGATTTATTAATATCTTCCTCACAAAAACCACCTACCGGGCTGATCCCGGTAATAACTGGCGGACCAGAGCAGGTGCAAGTATCGGCATCACAAGTCAAAAACTCAGCGCACAAACTATTGTTCGCATCACAAGTCGGCGTACTCTCATCAGCATCACAAGAATCACCAGCGGCACCACGCGGCTGACAAGTACAATCAGTCGCACAATAATCCTGAGGCGCACAAATATTATCATCTGCCTGACAACCACCTAAAATAGAATTGGAATCACAATATTTTTCTGCCGGGTAGCTCGTACAATCAGAGCCGACACAGCCTCCCCAGGAACCAGCTGTACACAACATTGCACCATTACAACCACAGGGCCGAGTTGAGCCCTCAATACAGCCACTATCGCCGCCCGTACCACGAGTAGCGTCACTTAATCTATCTAAAACAAAAGAAGCAATTGCCCAGGACGATAAAATAATTCCTAAACCAATAACTGCGCTAACTAACAATTTTTTAGCTTTAGAAATTTTTTCTTCCTCTCCGGCTGACGTCATCCACAGAAATCCAGCATAGATAATCAAGCCCAAGGCGATGACACCCAGTAATCCCAAAGCAACATTAATAATACGAGCAACAATAGCACGTGGATCACTAGTTGATAATGAGCCTCCTAGACCAGACGAAACTTCATCAGTACCGAAATTTTGCGCAAAAACTAATCGAAAAGCAAACACTCCGACAAGGATTACGGCAAAAGAAGCTAGTTGTTTAAATATTCTCTTAGACACAAGTTTATATTATTGGCAGTTGCCATTTTCATCTAAATTATTAGAAGGAGATCCAAAACAACAAGATGGATTTTCCCAAGTAGCCTCACAGCTTGGACCTGAACTAGGTTTAAAACAATTTTGATAAACGTCTTTAACACCAGAGCCGGCCTGAGAAATATAAGAAAGTGATTCTGAAAATAAAGAATGTTTAATCTGGGCTACTGTTAAGTCAGTCACACCGTCTAAAGGAGAAACGTCCTTGTCCTCAGAGGTTATCCAATAACCCAGGGGAGAGGCAGCAGCACTCTTCAAATTAATGAATTTATGCTCCGTAGCAGTCTGACCATTATTCAAAATTTTGCTACCAGACCTAAGTGTACTAGACATCATTAAGGTATTAAAAGTAATTTCCACCGGATCAGTTAAAGCGGTAATGTCTGTTTGTCCATTGTTTGGCGTAATAGCGGTAATGCGTGGCGAAGATAGCTCTTTTTGGTCATTAACAAAGAAGGAGAAGCGGTAACTATCTTTATTATCAACTACACCATTATTCTCATTGAAATAAGAGATTGGCCCATCAGCCGCAGTATCACGATTACCATCTAAAGAATTGAAGGCGGTATCAGTAATGCCACTCATCGTTGCAATGTTGGCCAGTGGATAGTTTCTCTGTCCTGCGTCTTGGCAGGTACGATAACCGAGCGGGCTCATAACACAAGATCTATAAGGACTAAAGGCGGCGCAATCTTGATCGCTCGCACAAGTTTTTAAATCTGCAGCTTTAATTTCTAGAGCTAAGTTACTATTTGGCGGCAAACAATAAACCTTTTCACCGCAACCATTAATTCCACATTCATTATCAGAAATAAATTCAACTGTTTTGTAACCATTAGAAATCATAAACTGTCCATTTACATAACTGCCGACGCAGGAACCGCCGTCACATTTATAGGAAAGGCATTCGGAATTGATAGCACAAGCAGTGCCAGCTGATTTGCCGCCATTAGCATTTACTAAACGAATATAAGAAGACACGTCGCTAGCGGAACCAGAAAGCGTAGCTGGGTTCATGGCCTCATTAAAGGTCACCTTGATGGCCGCGTTCATTGGCACATCTTTCTTATCATTAATAACATAGGTAATTCGTTGATCAGCGCCACCAGAAAACTGGGTTAGACCAAGAGCGCTACTATTACTAGTGCTGAGGGCTAATCCATTAGCAGCGCTTCCGGCTACTTTAGCCGTCAATGAAACACGACTACCGGTACGAGTTACGTTCACATCGGGGTGGCCGCTTAACTTAGCCTGGATATCAGCCGCTTGATTATCCGCATTGCAGGTACCAGTCCGAACGATAATATTATTATTTTCACCAGTAGCAGCAAAGACATATTTAACATTGCCAACCGTTAGAGTGTCGGCCAATTGTTCAGGGGTAATTTCTATTTCCCAGGAATTACCAGCAGCATGACTATCGGCTTTTAAGCTAAAATATCCATCAAAAGTTACTCTATGGTCGGAAGTAAAATCAGCCACGCCCAATAAGGCATTAGTGTTACGATTAAATAGTTGGGCACGATTAGGCTCGTCCGCTGGGACGGAAACCATGAAACGATTTATTACGCCATGATAATCTAATGTTACCTCGGCTCCCGGGGTAACTCGATTTAACACAGCTGGTATATATACTCTTGGACAACCATTAACAAATATTTCTGCAGTTGCGTTAGCTGAGACAGTGCTCACCCCAATTTGATCTTGAAGATTATCAGGGCGAGGAAATATAGAACGAGCAACCACTTGTGGCGGGGTTAAATCTAAACGAGAACCAACTTCAAAACCCCAAACAAGCTCACTTGCGCTACAGGTTCTAAACATAGAGGAGCCATCTGCCTTCTTTAAATCTGAAGTTATTTTTACGGCATAATCAGTATTAGCCTCTGCTGAACCAAGATAGCTTAAAGGAGAAAATATCAGTGTTCTCTTATCGGCTGATATAGCTACAGCGACATCGGTAACATTAGAATTTGGGTTTGGACAGTTAACACCACAGGCATCATTTAATTCCTGCTTATATATTCTAATTGTCTTAGGATTAATTAAAGAGCAGGCGCCATTATCACAAGCGCAAGGACTGCCACCAGCATCCACACAAGCAGAAGCGGCATCAATTTCTTCTTTAAAAGTAACAATTATAGAAGTATTTCTAGGTACATCACGCTGATTGCTTTCTGGGTAAACAGTTTGAACTGAGCAGGAGCCAATAGCCCCTAAACCAGCACTAAAATTATTTCCTGAATAAGCTCCAGGTTGATTAACGCCGTTACCAGAGATAGCACTCATTAATCTATCTAACAAGAAGGTGGTAATTGCCCAAGAAGATAAAATAATCACTAAACCAATAACTGCGTTCTTAAGAATATTTTTTGCATTTCTAATTTTCTCCTCTTCGCCGCCAGAAGTCATCCACAAAAAGCCGGCATAGATTATTAAGCCAAGAGTAACGACACCAAGTAAGCTTAAGGCGACCTGAATAATACGCCCAATAATAGCTCGTGGGTCACTAGAAGACAAAGCGATTGTGCTTTCAATCGGATCTAAACCGAAATCTTGCGCTAGAGAGATTTTAGCAGTCAGCAAAACTACTGATGCCAAAAAAAAGCCGAAAATTATCTTGAATCTTTTCAACATTTTTTCCCAGGAGGTCTTTAAAAATACTCCTTTTAATGCTATACTTTATTATGCTTTTATTATAACATAAGCATGGCAAAATAAAAACTATTTATGACCATAGAACGGATCATCAAAAAATTTACTGACAACAATCCGGGAGTAGACGCTAGCATCCTAGAAAGAGCTTTTCTTTTTGCTGATGCCGCTCATACAGGGCAGCTACGAAAAAATGGTGAGCCTTACATTCAACACCCATTACACACCGCTTATATTCTGGCGGAAATTCGCGCCGATCTACCAACTGTAGCCGCTGGTATTCTTCATGATGTTCCCGAAGATACTGAGAGAACCCTAGAAGAAATAGAGATGGAGTTTGGCGCTGAGATTGCCAGTCTAGTAAAAGGCGTAACCAAATTAAGTAAAATTAAATATCGTGGCATTGAGCGTTATCGAGAAAATCTTAAGAAAATGTTTCTCGCAATTACCAGTGATTTACGTGTTGTTTTTATTAAGTTTTGTGATCGTTTAAATAATTTGCGCACGCTTGATTCTTTGCCGCCGGATAAAAAAAGAAGAATAGCAGCAGAAACCCTGGAGATCTATGCTCCTGTTGCTGGCTTACTAGGAATCGAACGTCTTAAATGGCAAATGGAAGATATCTGCTTTAAGCATCTCTTTCCTGAAAAATTCAATGAGCTGGAGTATAAATATGAAGTGGAAAAAAAAGTTGAAAGACAACGTTTTTTTCAAAATGTACGTGGTGTTTTAAAGCCAAAACTTGAAGAAGCTGGCATAAATTATGAAATCGAAGCGCGCTTCAAACATCTCTACAGCATCTTTAAAAAGATGCAAGAAAAAGATAGAAAATTCAACGAAATTTATGATGTATTTGCCATGCGCATTGTTGTTCCCACTATTGACGATTGCTATAAAGTATTAGGTGTTATTCATACTATTTGGAAACCAAAACCGAACCGCTTTAAAGATTATATCGCTGTTCCTAAGCCAAACGGCTACCGATCACTACACACTACTATTTTTGGCCCCGAAGGCAAGCCAACCGAATTTCAAATTCGTACCAAAGAAATGCACGAAGAGGCTTTATACGGTATCGCCGCTCACTGGTACTACAAATCTAAGGGCAATAACGACGCCTATCAGCAACCACGCTGGATTAAGGAAATTGTTGATATTCAAAAAGAAATTACTAATACCTCTGAGTTGGTAAAGAACGTAAAAATGGATATTTTTCGCGACCGCATTTTTGTCTTTTCGCCCAAAGGAGACGTTTTTGAGCTACCAGAAAAATCTACTCCCATTGATTTCGCGTATGCAATTCATGGCAATGTCGGCAACAAAGCCTCTGGTGTATTAATCAATGATAAACTTGGACGTCTTGACCAGGAATTAAAAAATGGCGACATGGTAGAAATAATTATTGAAAAAAATCGTCAACACCCAAATAAAGACTGGATAAAATTTGTTAAAACTAAACGTGCCCGTGATCAAATTAAGCAACATGCAAAAAAATCTACCCTCGAAAACATCAAGCGCTTAATTCCGGGAATGAAATAAAGATGTTAACACAAAAAACGCCCCCATTTGGGGGGCGTTTTTATTTTATAGAAGCAAAAATTTATCTTCTGGTAGTTTCTGGAAGTTTGCCGGTCTTGCGCAAAAATTCATTTTTCTTACTCAATGCTAACCCTGACAAAGCGCGTTTTTTGAAAATACGCTTGGTCTGTTTTGGTTCCAAATGCTGTTTGGATCGGGCTTTATCCAGCCTTTTGCTGTTTTTTAAGCCTTTCTTAAATTTTCTGAGAAAGCCTTCAAAACTTTCTCCTGGTTTTCTTTTGAAATCAGCCATTAGAATACACCTCCCTTTCTAAGACTTAGTTTTTTATCATATCTGTCCTTGCGTGACAGCCTTTCTTTAACCTTTTTAAACACTAGGGTTTCTTGAGCGCCGGAATCTACGTCTCTCATAAGAATAGTTCCGTCCATTATTTCTTTTTTACCTAATATTAAACAAGTTGTTGCTTTAATGGCAGTCGCCTCCTCAATTTGGAACTTTAGACTATCAGAAGCTAGAGCTTGTCTAACGTTAAAACCGGCTTTACGCAAATCTTCAAATAGCTGCAGAGCTTTCAGTTTTGCCTGATCGCCGAGCTGAGCAATGAATACTATATCTTGTTCAGTCTTATTTGTCAAAGCTTGCTTATCTTTAATACGACCGATAGTTCTTTCGATGCCAATAGCAATTCCAGAAGCTGGTGCGGCTTGTCCACCCAGACTCTCAACCAAGTTATCATACCGACCACCGCCTGCTAAAGCTAGGCGACCAACACTACCATCATCATTAACCGGCCAGAATTCAAAAACAATATCATTATAATAATTTAAACCACGAACTAAATACGGATTGAAGTTGTAGCTAATATTGAGTTCATCTAAAAATTCCAAAGTCTTGGCCAAGTATTCACGACTGGCATCAGATAAAAAGTCAGCAATCTGTGGCGCTTCTTCTCTTAACTTTAAACAAGACTCTTCTTTGCAATCTAGTAAACTTAAACAATTCTTGCCTAAACTATTTTTACAGGCATTACACAATTTAGAACGATGTCCTCTTTCTTTGTAAAAATTAAATAACTTAGCACAATAGTTCTTACGACACTCAGCGTCTCCCAGGCTATTAATCTGTAGCTGGGCTTTAACCTGCATCTCTTCAAAAAAATTATTAGCAATCATTATTAGAACCGCTTCTGCCATTGGTTTTTTATCACCAATAATTTCTAAATCAAATTGAGTTGATTCTCGATAGCGACCGCTCTGCAACTTCTCTCTACGAAAAATAGAGCCAATCGAAAACAAGCGAGCAGTTTTCATCTCTGCTTGCAAACCATTCTCTAAATAAGAGCGCACAATTCCCTGAGTAATCTCTGGGCGCAAAACAGTTTTTTCTCCTTTCTCCCCCTCAACAGCATAAACTTCCTTATCGCTCTCGCGTCGAGATGATTTTTTATATAAATCAAAGCTCTCTAAAATCGGTGTTTTTACAGGAGAGAAACCGTAAAGTTGGGCTAAGTGATTAGCTTTTTCTACAGCTAGATCAAAACAAGCCTGTTCAACGCCAGAAAAATCTTTCATCCCCAAAAGACGACCCGGAGTCTTATCATTCTTTCTTTCTGTTTTAACGACCGGAGACTCGGACGCACCTTTCTTCCTTCTAGGCATAATGTTATATTTTTATTTTCTCTTTCTTATACTAATTAGAAACTATTTCTCCGTACTGCGGCCAATAATTCCGATCGAAAAGAGTTACACGACTAAAGGGCCAGCCACGAAATAATACTTTACCGGTAATAAAAGCTTTATCAACTGGACCGAAGCTGCGAGAATCTTTAGAGGCAGGGCGATTATCCCCGAGCACAAAATACTCATTATCACCCACCTTAATTAGAGACTCACTATTATCATAAGTCCCCAAACCATCTGGTAAGTATACTTCATTAAGCACCGTGCCTTCAGGATATAAAGCGTTAAATATTTTTACCCGACCATCTTTTATTTGCACTTCCTCTCCCGGCAAACCAATTATGCGCTTAATAAAGTATTCTTGTGGATCCTTAGGATAGCGAAAAACAATAACTTGTCCACGGGTCGGCTCATTAAAGCGATAGCTAATTTCATCAATAATCAAATACTCATGATCGTGAAAATTTGGCTCCATTGAAGCTCCTTTAACATAAAACGGCTGAATCAAATAGTAGCGCACCGGCAAAATAATAGCCAAAGAAATACTAACAACTTTAATTATTTCCCAAACGAAAAGAAAAAATTTACGCATAAAATTGCTAGAGAAATAAAAGATTCTCTGCTTAACTTAATTGTTCTTGATAATAGCAAGAACAGCTTACAGTTTATCAAAAAAAACAAGAAAAATCAAATATGCCTAAATATGAGATAATCAAGATAAAGTGCTTAGATTATCAACATAGCGTCACCATAACTAAAGAAGCGATAATTTTTAGAAATGGCCTCATGATAGGCTTGTAAAATATTATCTTTACCTGCTAAGGCACTAACTAACATTAGTAAAGTTGACTCAGGAAGATGAAAATTAGTAATTAAAGCGTCTACTATTTTAAATTGATATCCAGGATAAATGAAGATATCTGTACGAAATAATAAATCACCTAATAATTTACTAGCGTTAAGAGAGCCATGCGGGCCAGCGGCCGCTTCTAGGGATCGACAGCTAGTTGTACCAACTGCAATTACTCTGCGACCAGCTTGCTTTGCTTGAATAATATCTTGCCAAACTTCGGCGGCTATTTCTACCGATTCGCTATGCATCTTATGATCAGTAATCAGCTCGGTTTTAACTGGTGAAAAAGTTCCCAGGCCAACATGCAAGGTTATAAACTTAATTTTTACGCCCTTGTCTTCAATCTTCTTAAGCAGGCTATCAGTAAAATGAAGACCAGCTGTTGGCGCAGCGACTGAGCCATCCTTACCATTCGCCGCAAAAACTGTTTGATAACTAACTTTATCTTTTTTACCTCCACGCGGATTTTTAATATAAGGAGGCAGCGGCACTTCACCAATTTTATTTATCTCGTTAAAAAAGTCAGCGCCTGTTAAATTAAAGTTTACATTTCTGGTACCGTCTTGATTATCAGAGCCAATAATAGCAAATAGCTTAGTTGATAAATCAACTATCTGGCCAGTCTTAAGTCGCCCCCTAACCAAACACTCCCAAGCATCATCGGCTATTTTCTGATGTAAAAAAATTTCGATACTACCACCGGAGTCACGCTTATGACCATGCAATCTGGCAGGAAAAACCTTCGAATTATTTAAAACCAAAATATCACCCGCTTGGAGATAGTCTACTATATCAAAAAAATGACGATGATTAATTTCGCCATCATCTTTATATAATACCAGTAATCGAGAGCTATCTCGTGGTTGAGCTGGTTCTTGAGCAATTAATTTTGACGGTAAACTATAAGAAAAATCTGAGGTCTTAAAATCCATATCAACTTAAACTAATTTATCTTGCCCCAGCGGTTTAATTCCTAAATGTTCTAAACCTAAATGAGTAATCACGCGACCACGCGGCGAACGATCTAAAAATCCTAACTGCATCAAATATGGTTCATACATATTTTCAATCGTATCCGCTTCTTCTCCCGTTGACGCAGCTAGAGTATTTAATCCCACTGGCCCGCCTTTAAATTTATGGGCAATGGTTTCTAGTAAGCGCCTATCAACATTATCAAGACCCAATGCATCTATTTCCAACATTTTAAAAGCCTCATCACAACCCATAGAATTTACTACGCCATTTCCTTTAACTGCACAGTAATCGCGCACTCTTTTTAATAACCGATTGGCAATGCGCGGCGTCCTTCGACTACGTCCAGCAATTGCCTGCTTAGCATCAGCTTCTATTTCAACGCCCAAAATACTGGCACTGCGAAAAACAATACGCTCAATATCTGACTGTTCGTAAAAATTTAAATGATAAGATAAACCAAAACGATCACGAAGTGGCGCCGACAATAAAGAAGCCATCGTAGTCGCACCGACAATAGTAAATTTGGGAAGATCGAGTCGTAGAGTGCGCGCACTTGGACCCTTGCCCATAATAATGTCTAGCGCAAAATCTTCCATAGCTGGATATAAAATTTCCTCAACCGCCTTCGGCAAGCGATGAATTTCATCGATAAATAAAATATCACCCGCCTCTAGATTAGTCAGAATAGCTGCCAAGTCGCCACTTTTTTCAATGGCCGGCCCAGAAGTAACACGAATATTGGCTCCGGTTTCATTAGCAATGACATGAGCTAATGTTGTCTTTCCTAAACCCGGCGCACCATAAAGCAGAACGTGCTCAATGGGCTCGTTCCTCTTTTTAGCAGCCTCAATGGTGATTTCTAAGCTTTGCTTAATTTTTTCTTGTCCAATATACTCCTGGAACTGACGCGGTCGTAAAGAAAAATCTAATTTTTCATCTTCCGGCGTATCTTCTGGAGTTATTAAGCGATCTTCTTCATTCATATTTTTATCATTATACCTGACGAAATTCACAGATAGAATTAAAGTCACAATACTTACACATCATTGATGGCGTTGGCGCAAAGTTACGATTCTTAATTGCGGTGATTTCTTCAATAATTCCTAATTTTAATTTATCAATTTCTTTTTCTGTCGCCACGAAGGAAATTTTATTACCGGTTTCTAAATAATAAAAACTAAGCTGTCCTACCTTCTCGCCTAAAAATTCCTCTAAGAAAACTTGGTATAAAATTAGCTGACGCTTCTCCTCAAATGTAAGTTTATCTTTTCCCTTACCCGTTTTATAGTCAACTACCTCTAAGCAACCATCGGCTAAGCGATCGACACGGTCAATTGTTCCCTTAATAATATTACCACCGATCTTAAAAGAGAATTTCTTTTCTAAAAAAATAGTTTCCGCAGGCGGAGCTGATTGATAGTTACTTAGAAAATCTTTTAAAGCCTTTTTACCGTTCTGATAATACTTATCTCGCTCTTCTTTGTTATTATAGCCATCGGCCTGCCAAAATTCTTCATACAAAGACAACAGTCTTTTTTCGCTTAAATCAATCTTTTTAACAGACTTTCCCTCCTCGTCAGAAAACAAGCTAGCCTGCAGCTTCTTGGCCTCAGCTAAAGTCGGTAATAAAAAATTATATAAAGTATTATGCAAGACACGACCAAAAATAAGAGACGATTTATCAGTTGAGGCTGGAATTTTTAAAATAAAAGCGAATTTATACTGCAAGGGACAAGTAGAAAATGCCGCCAGCTGAGAAAAAGAAAACTTAGCCGGCAGCGGCAAGACAATATCTTTATCTTGATTAATCCTTTCTGCTTCTTCTAGTTCATTTAAACGATGTAAGTCTTTCAAAAAAGCATTTTGCTTACTGAGCTGTGCCTCCTCGCTTACTAACTCTGGATTTATGCCCATTTCTAAAATAAAGCGAGATGGTTTTTTTTCTCTAGTGCCACCATAATCCTTAGCACCAGTTAAGTACAACTCTTCTTTGGCTCTAGTTGCTGCCACATAGAACAATCTACGCTCTTCCTCTAAATGCGCATCAACTGAAACTGTAATTTTTTCCTTAATAAGCGCCTCGGGAATAGAAATTTTTTCACTTCGGGCAATCGTGGGAAATTTTTTATCTACTAAATTAACAATAAAGACGTATTTAAACTCTAAGCCCTTAGCACCGTGTACTGTCATAATTCTAACACTCTCATTGTCGGTAAAATCGAGCTTTAAAGAACCGGTTTCGCCCGCTTCAAGCTCCAAGTTAATTACTTCTAAAAAATCTTTCAATCGTAAATCAGAATTACCATCTTCCAATGTTTTTATTTTTTGATAAAGCTGATTTAAATAAGAAAATAATTCTAAATCTCTATCATGATCTAATTTTTCTAGCAGCCCAGAGTCATAGGCAAAGTGTAAGAAAATCTTGGTTGGCCTACTTTTAACAGCAAGTGCGGAGTGTGCCTCAATTAAACCAAGCAATTTAGTAATATTTTTTTCACTCTCTGGTGAGATGCTCTTAATTAAGCGCACATTTTTCAAGGCTTCATATAAAGACCAGACTTTACGAGCTGCCAACTTATTTATTTCTACTAGTTCAGAATGAGAAACCTTAAAGGTATCCATATTTAAAACTCGAAACAAGGCAGAAGATTCATGGTAGTTATCCAACAATCTAAAATAAGCAAGAATATCAAGAATAATTGGCTTATAATAGAGACCGCGCCAAGACATAAAACGATGAGGAATGCTTAGGCGACTCAACTCTTTAACATAAGCATCAGCCGTATCATTAGCCCTAACTAAAATTGCAAGGTCTAGCCAGCTAACTTCTTCACCTTGAGAAATTTTTTCTTCATAAATATCTTTAATGCGCTGACCAACAAAAGAGACCTCATCTTCTTGAGTGGGAAAATTAAAAAAGCGTACCGCTGGGGCAGAATATTTTTTAATACTCACTTCACCTTTAGCTACTAATTTTTTATCAAGACCAAGTTTAACCTCTAAACGATTTGGATTATTATGTTTAATAAAATCATGAGACCTGTCTAAAATTTCTTGGCGAGAGCGATAATTCTCGGTTAATATTATTTCCTTAGCCCCGGGATAATCAGATTTAAACTGCATGATATTAGAGATAGAAGCGCCGCGAAATTTGTAAATTGCTTGATCGTCGTCACCAACTACCAATAAGTTATTTTGTGGCGCCGCTAATAGTTTTACTAATTCATACTGAGCTAAATTAGTATCCTGAAACTCATCAACCATGATAAATTTAAATTTACCGCGATAGTATTTCAAAATATTTGGCCTATCTTTAAAAAGTTTAATAGCATAAACAATTAAATCACCAAAATCGAGGTAATTATTTTCAATCAGTAACTGATTGTACGTATTATAAGCACCGGCCAACTCTTTAATCCGAACCGCCTCCAGCCCGTCATCATCTTCATCATCAGCATGCTCTGAAACTTCTGAATTTTCCGCGTGCTTTATATACTCAAAAGCTGAAATATCTTCATCCTTCAAGCGAGAAAAATGCTTAAGTAATTCGGAAATAAATTTAGTCGGATTTCCTAATGGTCGATAATAATCCAGTTGAAAGCGTGCTAAATTTCTTTTAATCATTACCCATTGATCGGTTGCTGATAATAACTTAAACCCGGGATTAAGGCCTATTTCTAAAGCATGGTCGCGCAAAATACGTTCGCAGAAACCATGAAAAGTATTAATCCATAAATCCGTGTAACCATAAGGTAAAATAATATCAGCCCGCTCTTCCATTTCACCAGCTGCTTTTTCGGTAAAAGTTAAAAGCAGAACTTCGTCAGGAGAAACCTTTTTAACAGTTAAAAGATGTGCCAAGCGATTTATTAAAACCGTGGTCTTACCAGTACCAGCACCAGCCACAATTAAAAGCGGGCCATTCTCATGAGTAACGGCTGCTTTTTGTGCGCTATTTAATTTTGCTAGTGATTCAGACATAAATTTTAATATTTTCTTGGCTAACGCGACAATTCTAACTTACCACTAGCCACCGCCTGCGCTTCAATCTCTTCTAAGTTAGACCAGGTAATGAACTTTTTAAAAAAGCTTGCCTGTTCTACTTGACTCATTAAACGAGGAGCAGATTTTTCAGAATTAAGCGGAAATAAAACTACAGTCGTTGTTGCCGAACTAAAGTCTAATCTAACTGCCAAGCCTTCTTGAGTATCTTTAGAAAAATATTGATCAAAAATAAAATTTCCTAAAGAATAAAAAATGGGCTTTCCTTGATAAATTTCCATTCCTTGTACAACATGAGGGTGATGACCGATTATAACATCGGTGCCGGCATCTATCAAGGCGTGTCCGATATTTTGCTGATAGCGGTTAAATTGGTGCTCGTACTCTGTTCCCCAGTGAATATTAACTATGACTAAATCAGTGGTTGAGGCTGCTGAGCTTATTAATTCTTTGGCTTTTTCTAAGTCAAAATTGGCATAAACCATTGATAATCCCATTAGGGCGACCTTTTGACCAGATATTTCTACAATCTGTAGTGAGTACTCGTCGACCTGAGCATCAGGGGCTCCGCTATAATAAAAATTTAGCGCCTGTAAATTTTTCCTTGTCTCTTCTACGCCTCTAGTTCCTTGGTCACTAAAATGATTATTAGCTAACGTAAAATAATTGAAGCCGTAATCATAAAGTTCGGCGACTCTTTCGGGAGAAAAAGCAAAATCATAAGCATTCTGCGGCAAGTAGTGCGCGCCATCATCAGTGACCGCGCCCTCCAGGTTAGCACCGACGATATCGAATCCGGAAAAAAATTGTTTATCTTCACCCGCTAAACCATCTAATAGAAACCCGATATTTTTCCCTGCCAATCTCTCGCCAACATGACGATCGAGCATCATATCGCCAAAAAAAAGGAATTTAAGATCTCGATTACCCATTAATGCTAGGTCGAGGTTTTGACTGGGTGTGTAATCCACCTTTTTATCTGCGATGTTTTCTTGGATATCGACTTCAACTTTTAAATTTTCTCCAGTCGAGTTAAGAGCATAAAAGGCAGCAGCAATAGCAACTATTATCAAAACTGAGCTAAATGTTATTATCCATAACCCGCGCTCCTTCATACAAAAAGTTTAAAACTTTAATATTTTTTTTAACTCTCCTTCTTTTAATTTACCAATACCAGCTAAATTTAAACTGGAGTTAACAAATATTTTATTAGCCGTCTTACGTAAATCAGTTGCTGAAACTTTTTTTATTTTCTTTAAAAATTCTTCAGGGCTGAACAATTGTCCACGCAAAACTGCTTGTCGGGCATACCAGTTAGCCAGATTATCGCTTGCCTCCATCTGTAAGAACATGCGTCCCTGCAACAAATCTTTAGCACGTGTTAACTCTTCATCAGAAACCAATTCCTCTTTCAAGCGCGCATATTCCGCAAGAATAATTCCTATTGCTTTGGAAACTTTATCAGTTGGTACGCCTGCTTGAGTAGAAAGATAGCCAGAGTCAGTATAAAATTCTGTATCAGTTTTTACATAATAAGCCAAACCGTTACGCTCCCTAAGATTAATAAATAATCTTGAGCTCATTGCGCCACCTAAAATAACTGCCAAGAGCTTAGCGTTAAGCTCTTCACCGTGACCGATGGGGAAAGTGCGGACCGCTAAAGAAATATTAGCCTGGTCAGTATCTTTAAAAACTATTTTAACTTGAGGAGCAGCTTGTTTATAAACATTTTTAACTTGTTTCTTCCACTTATTTGCTCCGAGCTTATTTATAATCTCTCGTCCCTTTTTAATGTCGCGATCTTTAATTCCACCAGCCAGGACCAGGGTTACACTCTTGGCGCCATACTGCGAACGGAAATAAGATATAAAATCCTGACGGGTAAAATTCTGAATATTTTCCTTAGTACCAATCGTGTCCCAGCCCGCTGGAGTATCACCAAATAAACAACGCTCCAAAACATCCTCAATGTGCATCATCGGATTGTCCTCATACATATTTAGCTCTTCAATAATCACCCCTTTTTCTCTTTCAATTTCTTCCTTATCAAACTTGGAATGCAAAATCATGTCCCCTAGGATATCCAAAGCTTCAGCTAGTTTATTTTCCGCTGCCTTGACCCAGTAACCCGTATACTCCTTAGAGGTAAAGGCGTTAAACTCGCAACCAAGAGCATCTAAAGCGCTGGAAATCATGAGAGTGTCCGGTCTATTCTCCGTGCCCTTAAAAAACATATGCTCAAGAAAGTGGGAAATCCCACTATTTTTTCTAGTCTCATAGCGGGAGCCGGTCTTAAATACCATTAAGGCGGTCGTGGTTTTAGCTCCTGGCACCGGAACTGTTATAATCGGCGCCTTATTTGACAAAACTATTCTTTTGTATTTATTCATATAAAAAACTGCTTAATTACTTAGCTTGTTTTAAATTTAGCATAGATTTGATATAATTTAAAGCAACCAGACTGTTATAATTCCTAATATTTTTCGACCTATGAAGTATGCCATTAAGGATCGTAATACCATCCTAACCGACGGCCATTTTTATAAAATTTCCCGCGTCAAAGATTTACCAGATGACGAAAAGCCACGCGAAAAACTTATAGAAAACGGTGCGGGCGCCCTTAGTTCAACTGAGCTCTTAGCTATAATTCTTGGCGTCGGGACAAAAAAAGAAGAAGTTTTTTCCATGGCAAATCGACTTTTGCGAGAATACGGCGAAAAAGGAATTGCTTATCAAAAAGATCCTCAAATTATTCAGAAAGATTTAGGCCTACCAATTGCCAAAGCTTGCCAGATAGTCGCCTGCTTTGAGCTGGGTCGCCGCTTCTATCAAAAGAAGCCAGGCGGATCTATTACCATTAGAACTGCTAAGCAAGCCTACGAATATCTTAAGGATATGCGCACTCTTAATAAAGAGCAGTTCCGCGGATTATATCTTAATACTCATTACCAACTAATCCATGACGAAGTAATTTCTATTGGAACTCTTGACTCCGCTATTGTTCAGCCGCGTGAAGTTTTTCGCCCCGCCTTAGAATACTCAGCAGCCGCTCTTATTATTGCTCACAATCATCCTTCTGGAGTAGTTAAGGCAACGAAAGCTGATGCTGAAATTACTAATAAACTAGTAGAAGCTGGGAAAATATTAGATATTGAAGTTCTAGACCACCTCATTATCGGACAAAATAAATTTTTAAGCATTATCTAAGCATGACAAAAAAATATCAGATAAAAAATCTGGTTTGGCTAGTAAAAGATGAGGCAAGCACGCGCTTTCATGTTGAACAAGACGACTATTTTGGAACAATCGCTACTATCATTAGCCTGCTTAAACAAAGGGTAACAGAAAATCCGGCCAATCTAGCGCCGGATTTTATGACTACCTTAAACAACTTAGAGAAAGATTTAGTTTGGCTACAAAATAATTATCAGATTAAGCCGAGAATAAAGAAGAAAAACAAAATTCCGAAAGGCAAAGATAAGAGCCAATGATCAAACATCATTAGAATAACCATCGCCACAACCACTGCCAAAGAAAAAGATTGTTTGCGACTATCTCGTGCCAAAAAAGAAAGAAACAAAATTAAACCTAAAAAGGCAAACACTCCGCTTTCTGCAAAAGCTAGAATAAAAGCATTATGAACTGGCTGATTAAGATAATTATTAGGACGACCATTTAAAACTGTTTCACGAACATAATTCCCTGTTCCAATTCCAAACAGGGGATTTTTTTTAATCATGGCCTCAGCATCCGACAAGTAGTCAATTCGCTCGACTAAAGATGCTTTTTCTAAACGTGTGGCCGCGTCTAAACGAGTAAAAACAAGCTCACGATAAGGAAAGACTGCTAAAATAAACAGGACGACTGAAAAGAAAGAGACTGCCAAAAAACGTGTTAAAACCCAACGGTCTTCATTTTTTATGATAACAATCAGAAGACAAATCATGCCCACAACATAAGCTAACCAGGATGCTCGAGAAAAAGAAAAGAACAAAGCAGCTAAAGATACAAAATAACTCAAAAATAAAAGTAGTATACCCCAAACATGAATTTGGGAATTAATAATTTTTTTGCGCGCTAATAAAAAAGCGGAAAATAGTAAAGCAAAGACTAAAACTCCGCCTAAAATATTAGGATGATCTAAGCCACCATAAGCTCTCAGCCAGCGACCAGTGACCGTTTCGACAACAGAGGTGCCTAACATCTCTGGGTCATGACTAGCAATCCCTAAATACTTAGACGCAAAGGTTTTTTGGCTTAAAAATTGCCAAACACCTAAAGAGGCATGTAAAAAAATACTTGATAAAAAAACATAAAGAGCGCGGGTCCGATTAAGACAGCTTTCTTGATAGGCAACATGATTCATGCCCTCACGCAATAAATAAAACAAGCCAAGTCCGCCTAAAAATATAAAGTAGTGATGAGCAGCTAACAAAGTATCAGGCGCAAAAAAGAAAGAGATGAGAATGGCAATTTCTAAAATTGCTAAAAAATACCAAATTGGCGGAGTTTTTCTCTCATCGTCTCGTCTAATTAATTGATAAGCAAAGAAACAGATTAAAGCTAATAATAAAACGAGGTGACTAGCGTATAAACTAATTTCAGTAAAGGCGTTCGTATCTGGCCTCAAAATTAATTTAGTCTGCCAAGGAAGTAAAAATACAAAAAGCAGCAAAAAAGCTTCAGTTAAGCGTCGTAAAAATTTCATGTTTTTTATCTTTAAAAATAGAAGTAAAATAACGTCGGCGATCACCCAAATAAAGCTTTAATACACTATCAGTAATAACTACGCCATCAGAATTTTCTCGAGCTGCCAGCAAAGCCGGCGACATAATTTTTAATTGCAACTTTTTGGCTAGTTTTTCTCCTCTACTCATTTTTACAGAGTGGATATTATTAGTCGACTCAGTAATACCTGGGGACGCGGATAACTTATTTGCTTGTAAAAAATTCTCCCAAGTGTTTTGATAATTATAAAGCGGAACTAAGCCTCTTTGCCAATAATAAAAATAGGGGTCTTCTGTTGGCAAGGCTAACACAGAAATATCTAACTGATCAGCGGCAATATAAAAACTTAAACAAATTTTATCCTTCTTTTTTCGATTGGTCGGTCGACGATTAAGAATCTTCGCTAAACCGGCACAATATAAACGACTAAGCCAAATTTTTCCTGGTTTAGTAATAACAAAGAAATCAATATCGCTACCTAATCGCAAATTATGGCGACCTATAAAATTTGCGGCAGCAACTGCAATAACTCCAGGAAACCAAGAAAATAGACGACTAAAACGGCGGGCGATTTTTAATTTGGCACAAGAATAATTATATCTCGCCTGACGGATGCCAATTATTTCCTGTCGGTTAGGTAAAAAATAAAAACCTTGATTCTCTTGAATAACTCCTTTAACAACTAATTCCTCAAGGGCCAACACGACTTCAGCTAATGGAAATTTACTATCAAGATAATAGCTAATCTCATAAGCAGTTGGGGGGTAATCAAAAATATCTAAAAAAATCACCGGATCTAAAACGGCACTAAAGTTTTTATTAACTTCTAACTTTTCCTCAGCTAGCATTTTTTGGCTTTTCTATTTTAAGTGGTTCAATATCACCACCCACGTCCGTAATTCTAGTTATATCCTTATCAATCTTTTTAAACTCAACATAGGCATTATTATAATGATTAACCATTGTTGACATACTAAGCCCCAACTTCTTCATAAACTCATCATAACTAAGGATATGTTTGCCGAGTTTTTCAATATTAATGCGTATTTCCTTAGCTTTTTCTTCAATTTGCATTGCCTTTAAACCTTGAAGCACTGTCTGCAAATAAGCAAGAAACGAAGTTGGCGAAACAATAATTACCTTCTTGTCACGAAAAGCATATTCAATTAAGTCGCGCGTATTAACTTTAACTGCGCCCACTTTATTAATTAATAAATCATAATAGATCGCCTCTGACGGAATAAACATAAAAGCAAATTCCATCGTCTTTTTTTCAGGCAACACATACTTAGCAGTTTCATCGATTCTATTTTTCAAGTCTTGCTTAAATTGCTGCTCAAATTTTTCCCGCGTCTCCTTGTCGGTCGCATTTAAAATACGTTCATAGTTCTCTAGAGAAAACTTTGCGTCAATAGGAATAACCTTATCTTTAACAAAAACTACTGCATCCACAATTAAGTCCTTACCGGTCTTATCATCTTTACCAAAACTATATTGCATCTGATAAGAATTTGGCGGCAAGACATTTTTTAAGGTCTCTTCTAAAAAATATTCTCCTAACACGCCGCGCTGTTTAGGATTTTTTAAAATATCTTGCAAATTTTGAAGCTGTGACGAAAAGTTAACCACTTGTTTATTAGTCTCATCGAGCTTAGTTAGTTTTTCGGTAACATCAGAAATTAGTTTGGCTGATTGGTTGGTAATATTTTGAACGATCTTGGCAGTCTGACCAAACTGCTCTTGATTAGAGCGATGGGTTTCTGATAATTTACGGTCTAGCTCAGAGCGCAAATCCGTGTTCTGCTGAGAAAGTTGAGTTAATTTTTCCGACTGCTGCGCCAATCTCTCCATTAGTGGTAGCATCTGGTCACCAAAATTATCACCTTTTTTCTTAAGTAAAAGATAAATCACGGCCGCAAGGGCTGCCAATATTAAAACAAACAAAAAAATATCCATAGTATTTGAAATTATTATGCTTCTTTATTATATATCTTTTAATACTTTTTGGGCATATTGACAAAAAAACCGGATTTTACCCGGTTTTTTATGTATTTTCACTCTGTTTAAAATCTTGTCTTAGTTTTTTTGTTCTTTTAGAATGTCTCTAATTTCTGTTAACAATTTCTGTTCTTCGGTAATTTTTGTCACCTTTTCTTCTTTTGCCGCTTCTTCTTCCTTAATTAACCTCTTTTTTACTCTAGTGAGTAATTTAATCATTAAAAAAATAGAAGAAGCAATGACTAGGAAGTCGAAAATATTTTGTACAAAGGTGCCAACATTCATTATGACAGCTGCCTGAGTAACTTCGCCGCCCTCATCTAAAATTGCTTGCTTAAGAATAACTTTCCAGCTGGTAAAATTTACTCCGCCTGCCAAAACTCCGATAAGCGGCATAACTATGTCCGCCACGAGTGAAGAGACAATCTTGCCAAAAGCGCCACCGATAATAACGGCAACTGCCAAATCAACAACATTACCCTTCACGGCAAACTCGCGAAATTCTCGCCAATATTTTTTCATATATTTAGATAATTAAACCCAAGTTACTCCGGCTACCTGATCAGAGGCCTCTTTGAAGCGCATGACACGAACACCTTGAGTATCGCGACCTAAAATACTAACGGTCTTAAATGGCGTACGAATAACTTGTCCCTTTTCAGAAATAACAATTAAATCCTTGCCATCCATATTATCTGCATTAACCAAGAAAGCGTTGGTGATATCTCCCGTCTTGTCAGTCACCTTAGCTGTCTTAATGCCGCTACCGCCACGACCCTGAACTTTATAAGCATTGAGCTCGGTCCGCTTGCCATATCCCTTGGCCATGATAGTAATAATCTGATAGTTACGTTTACGCTCCTTATCAGTCTTAGCTATTCCCATGCCAATAACTGTGTCATTCTTATGTAATCTAATACCAATCACACCAGCCGCCGAACGGCCCATGTCGCGAACATCCGTTTCCTTAAAACGAATTGCTTGACCCTGGGCTGTTACAAGCTGAATATGATCACTGCCGGAAGTTGGTTTAACCCAGGTCAACTTATCATCGTCTTTTATTTTAATTGCAATTAGTCCGCTACGTCTTACATTCTTAAAGGCTTCTAGTTCTACTTTTTTAACTAAGCCTTTTTCCGTAGCGAAAAATAAATACTTACTAAATACCGCTTTATCTAAAGGTAAAATAGAAGAAACTTGTTCACCGCTTAGTAGTTGCAGGAAGTTTACCACTGGCGTACCTTTGGCAATACGAGAAGCTTGAGGAATTTCATAAACCTTTAACTGAAAGACTCTGCCTTTAGTTGTAAAGAAAAGAATATCGTTATGCGTCAAGCTGGTAAACATGAATTGAACCGTGTCTTCTTCTTTGGTTGTTAACCCCATAACACCCTTACCGCCACGAGCCTGAACCTTAAAAGTATCTGGCTCTAAGCGTTTGATATAACCATCCCTGGTCATTGTTACCACAGTCTCTTCATTAGGAACTAGGTCTTCCATGCTAAATTCGCCAACGCCTCCTGCTACAACAGCGGTCTTACGGTCGTCGCCATATTTTTCTGCCAAAGCCTTTAGTTCATCTTTAACAATGCTACGAATCTTAGTAATTGATTTCAAAATGCTTTCTAATTCTTTAATCAAAAGAAGCTTTTCTTTCAATTCTTCCTCAACCCTGAGCTGTTCTAGGTTGGCTAAATTCTGCAGACGCATCTCCAAAATCGCCACCGACTGTCTTTCTGATAATTTAAACTTCTTAATCAAATTTCCCTTAGCAGTTTCTCTGTCTTTAGAAGCTTTAATAGTTTTAATAACCTCATCAATATTCTTTAAGGCAATCATTAAGCCTTCAAGAATGTGCGCTCTATCTTTAGCTTTATCCAAATCAAACTGAGTGCGACGCTTTACCACTTCAACGCGATGCTTGATATACTCTTCCAAAATCATCTTCAAAGTTAAAACTTTTGGTTGAATGCCATCAATTAAGGCCAGCATATTCAAGTGGAAAGTGGTTTGCAGGCTGGTGTGTTTATATAAAGAATTGAGAATCTTCTTAGGGTAAGTATCTTTTTTAAGTTCAATCACAATACGGACACCGTCCTTATCAGATTCGTCGCGCAAAGCTTTAATTCCTTCTACTTTTTTATCTTTAACTAAGTCCGCAATCTTTTCTACTAAATCAGATTTATTAACCTGATAAGGAATTTCGGAAATAATAATTTGAAAGCCACCAGACTTTTCTTCAATAATTTCAGCTTTACCACGTAAAACGACACCGCCGCGACCAGTCGCGTAAGCAGTTAAAATGTCCTTCTTATTATATATAATACCACCAGTTGGAAAATCTGGACCCTTAACAAATTGCATCAAGTCCTCAATGCTTGCATCAGGATTTTCAGCTAAATGCTCAATCGCACCCGCTAATTCTCTTAAATTATGAGGCGGAATATTGGTCGCCATACCAACCGCAATACCCATTGTGCCGTTTAAAAGTAGATTCGGTAATTTAGCCGGTAAAACTCTTGGCTCTTTATGGCTGCCATCAAAATTAGGAATAAAATCAACTGTATTTTTATCAATATCAAACAACATTTCTTCAGAAATCGCCGATAGTTTGGCTTCGGTATAACGCATCGCCGCCGCATTATCACCGTCCATTGAACCGAAGTTTCCTTGACCACGAACAAGTGGGTAACGCATCGCGAAATCTTGAGCCATTCTAACCATTGAATCATAAACAGCCGAATCGCCATGAGGATGATATTTACCTAAAACTTCACCGACCACAGTCGCTGATTTTCTAAATTTTGCACTCGACTTTAAACCAATACTCCACATCGCATATAGAATACGACGATGAACCGGCTTTAAACCATCGCGAACATCAGGAAGAGCACGTGAAACAATAACGCTCATCGCGTAATCAAGATAAGACTTACTCATCTCTTCAGTAATTGGCTGATCTTCAACAATACCAAATTCTGTCTGACGACGAGAGTTCCCCAGCGGGGCATCATCTTCAGGAATAATTTGTGGTTCTTTTATTTCTTCATTATCTTTGTTAGGCATATTATCATCAAACTATTACAAACTAATAAGCGATTTGGGTAATTTCTTCACAGCCAACCGGAATCTGACATGGTCTCGGCTCACCAATTGATGGCATGCAGTTAATCCACTCCGGACAATTTGTGTTTATATCTGGCGCTATAGGCATTTCTGGCATTTCTGGCGTTACTGGCAACATAATCTCCTCAGAAGAAGAGGCTGACTCCTCAACTTCTTCAATTAATTCATTTAGCATTTCACCTGCATCATCCTTAAGTTGAGAATTTTCTTCCAACTTTTTTTCTAGCTCACCCAAAGATGCATTAATTTCTTCTTTAACTATTCCCAAATCAACATCCTTATTTGAACTAGATGGCCAAACATTCTTGAGATTATAAGCCCAAAAAGCAAAAATTAAAGCAGCTAAAATAATAACTAGCGGCCATAACATTTGTTTTTTCTTGCTTTCTGACCATTTGTCTTCGTGTGCCATATTTTTATATTTTTATTCTTTAATACCATCCAAGTTCACATCGTACAAAATACTTTCCATAAACAAGCGATATTTCAAAATCTCTTCTTCGGTAAACCAAATCTTTATTTCTCTTTCTGCTTCTTCCGCTTGGTCTGAGCAATGAATCAAGTTACGAACAGCGCGTTCATCCAGGTTTGCTAAGCCAAAAGAGTCGATTGTATAATCACCGCGGATAGTACCGCCATCAGAAGATAAGGGCTCAGTTGAACCAACTAATTTTTTTACAATACCAACGGATTGATTTCCCTCCCAAATCATCGGCACAACTGGACCACAAGTCATAAATTTAACTAAAGCACCAATAATGTCTCGTCCGTATTCGATCGCTTCTTTTTCAACCGGCATACCAGCCGCTTTTCTATTTTCTACAGTTAAGTCACCCTTTTTTTGATACCATTCATCATCCTTATTATAATGAGTCCAGCATTGTTCTTCGGTCGCCATGTCCATTTTTAAGGCTACTAATTTCAAGCCAGTACTTTCTATTCTTTTAATAATCTCACCAATTAAACCACGTTGCACTGCATCTGGTTTCAGGATAACTAGGGTTCTTTCTTTCTTAGGGTTTGTCATAAGTTTTATTTAAATGCTTAATATTATTAATTCCATATCTTCTTGAGGAAGATCCTTTTTAGAAATTTTTAACTTTTCTTCGTAAACAGGCTCGATTCCTAATTCTTTAATAAACTTTTCCAAAGAATCGAGTTCAATTGTTAGGCCTTCAGTTTTATAATGCATAGGAATAACTATGCGCGGCTCAATCTGGGAAATGACCTCAACTGCGCCTTTAGCATCAAGGGTGTACTTGCCGCCAACTGGAATAAGTAAAATATCGGTACCAACTAATTTTTCTAACTGAGAATTATCAAGTGGTGCTCCTAAATCACCAAGATGAGCAACCGAAATGTCGTCTATCTCCATCCTATACATAATATTACGACCTCTCTCGGAGCCATTTTTGTCATCATGAAATGAATCGATGCCCTCTACTAAAACGCCCTTGAAATCATATTCACCCGCGCAATCAATCACAAAAGGGTTGCCGCGCAAGGCGCCAACATTGTTATGATCGTCGTGATTATGAGATACGGTCACAATATCTGCCTCAAAATTAGGCACTTTTAAACCAATATCCTTACCAAATGGATCAGTTACTACCGTTACCCCGTCTGAACCGACTTTGTCTTGAATTTTAAAGCAGGAATGTCCTTGCCAAGTAATCATCATATGAGTATAAAACAATAAAAATTGGGCTGATTTACCCTACTTTGATTATAACAGAGCAAACTAACCAGGTCAACCAGATGTAAGTGTCTTTAATAGTTTTACTCCTTGAAAATCATATTTAATATTAGCAATAAAAAAGGACCCGGGGTTGAGGCGGGTCCTAAATATCTTTCTGATATTTTATTAAACTTCAGGGAACGTTTACCTGGTTAAATTACCGGCTGAAATTTGTAATCACGATATTGTCGCGATTGACTGTTATTTGGTCAACCCCGGCTTTACCGCGAGCCATCATTGGCCTACGAAGATCGTTAACCAATAGAATTAGGATTGCCTGAGTTGGCAGTCCGGCAGCGTCTTTATATTGGATTGGTAAAATATTCCAACCCAAGTATAATTCCAATTTTGTTGGTGCATTGGCAGGAATAACGGTGCCACGAGAAGCACCTTCAGCGATAATGAAATCAAATGGTAATTTAGATACCAATATTTTCTTGATTTCTTTGCCACTATTGGCTTGCATAATATCCTCCGCCTTGAACTCAAACTCTGTTTGGCCCTCAGTGATAATCTTGTTAACCAGTGCCCAGGAAAAATTAATCCCGGTTTTAGTTTCACCATCTTTCTCGGCGACCAGAAACACGGGAAATAAAATTTCCCCAGTCTTTAAGGTAATTTGTTTTTCAGATGCTTGACCTGCTTTTAAGGCTAGTCCTCGGAATGGTTCCGAAGGCACGAAAATACTATAACCCTCAAGACTGTTTTTCGGAGATACGGTAACATAGGCCCACCAGTCACCTGAGGCAACATCTTTCATTCCGGTATAATCTATAGCCGGCATCGATTGCGTTTCTGGCATTGTTGCTTCATTGGCATTTGAACGCCTACTAGTACGCTGTTCGCCATCAGTTGAGAGGTCACGAATTGTGATGCGATTGCCGCGCTCTATCGGGCGAGTTAATGATACTGGTCCGACTTTTTCCTGGCCAACGAAATATTCGTTAACCTGAAAAGAAGCAACTCCATCGCTAACATCCATACTAACTCCAACAATTTCCTTTGAAGGCACGTTAATGCCGTTCACCTTCATTATCGAATTGGTAGCGTTGGCCACCTGTACAGTCTGCTTCTGAGCCAAAAGACTCAGCGGGAAAACCACTCCGCAAATCAAAAGTAAAAAAATTAACTTTTTCATGATTAATTATTTTTTTGGTTATTATTTAATTTTCAATGATCTCTTGAATCAAAATTACTATTTTGACCTAAAACTATATCATTTATAAATACTTTTGTCAATATTTTAGCGATTATGGGGTGTTATTTAATATTAGCCAAATTTACCTTAAATTTAACCGTTCCCAGCTCATCGGTTCGCAAAATCTTTATTTTTAGAAAGTCGGCAATTTCTAGAAATTCAGACGATGGATGGTTAAAGCGATTATTGATGCCGACTGGCACCACTATCGATTGGGGGTTAACCATCCTCAAAAAGTTCTCCTGATTAGAAGTTTTAGAACCATGATGAGAGGCCTTAAAAATAGTAGCCGACAAATCATTATCAGAAAACAGCAAACTTTCTTCTACCTCCTTTTCATTATCACCAGAAAACAAAAAAGTGTGTTGTTTGCAAGTTAGCTTTACAATTAATGAATTATTACTATCTTCTTTTACTCCCAAGCTAAGTGGATTGATAAATAATAAATTACAATTATTATTCAATTTCAGATTTGCCTTATTCTCAATTTCTAACAAAGCTACTTGTTGCACTCTTGCCTTGGCAAGCAAATATTCTCCTAAAGTATGTTTATTCAGATTGGTCGCAAAAATAATCTTCTCAACTCTGTATCTTTCTAGCACCGAAATTAGTCCGATAATATGATCGTCATGAAAATGACTGATAACAATAAAATTAATTTTTCTTCGAAATGGTGGCAACTCTTCACCGAGACGATTTAAAATTAAATTATCCGGACCACCATCAATTAAAATATTTTTTCCAGCCGGAAGTTCTATGAGACTAGCGTCACCTTGCCCGACATCTAAAAAAGAAACTTCAAGAAATTTATTTTTTCCAGCTTGCTTCCATGCTAACAACAAAACAAACAACAAGGCACACAATAAAATAATTTTTACCGCTCTTTTTATTCTCATAACAGCATTATAACAATATACAGATAAACGCTGCCTAAATTTTTCTTTAATTATGCTTAAAAACTATACAAAAACCGTCCTGATTCCGCAGGACGGTCTTTGTATAATTTTCAAATTAATAAAATCTATTATCACTAATAAACTTTAAAAATTACTTTTTCTTAGCAGCCTTTTTCTTAGCAGCTGGTTTCTTAGCAACCTTCTTAGGGGCAGCTTTCTTGACAGCCTTCTTGACGACCTTCTTTACGGCCTTCTTGACGACTTTCTTTTTAGCAACCGGCTTTTTAGCGGCGACTTTTTTTGCAGTTTTTTTCATAATATATCACCTCCTTTCTTGAAAAATTTTTTTCTACAGAGTTGTGATAAGAAAAAATTTTTAAAAAATTTCCTACACTTATATTATACAGCTAATAAAAATAACACGCAATAGTTTTTGTCAAAATTTTAAAAAAAATTCCTTCCTGACATTTCTGCGAGGAAGGAATTCTTCTTTTTCTAATTTTAATTTATCGCTTGGCGAAAAAATTTTTCTAGTTCTGATATTTTTATTCTCTCTTGTTTCATTGTGTCGCGGTAACGAATAGTAACATCATCATTTTCTAAACTATCGAAATCAATTGTTAAACAAAATGGTGTGCCGATTTCATCTTGGCGGCGATATCTCTTACCGATGTTGCCATTATCATCAAACTCACAGCGCCAATCTTTCTTTAAAGCATCAAACACCGCTTTCGCTTTAGCAACTAACTCTGGCTTATTCTTTAACAATGGAAAAACAGCAATTTTAATCGGCGCCAATTTAGGTGAAAATCCTAAAACTACGCGAATTTCTCCTTCAAGCTCTTCTTCACGATAAGCTTCACTTAAAACCGCAAGAAAAGTTCGACCAACGCCGGCCGAGGTTTCAACTATATGAGGAATAAATTTTTCATTAGTAGTTGGATCCAAATAATTAAGTTCTTGTCCGGAAAATTTGCTGTGCTGAGACAAATCGTAATCACCACGTGCATGAACACCTTCTAATTCTTTAAACCCGAACGGGAAATTGTATTCAATATCATAAGCTTCTTTGGCATAGAAAACTAAATTCTCATGTTTATGCCAGCGCAAATTTTCTGGCTTAATACCAAGGCTCAAGTAAAAATCGAATCTAACTTCTCTCCATTTCTCAAAATGCTCCATATCATCTCCCGGCTTTACGAAATATTGCATTTCCATTTGTTCAAACTCTCGCGTTCGGAAAATAAATTGACGCGCAGTAATCTCGTTACGAAAAGCTTTTCCAATCTGAGCTATACCAAAAGGAATCTTAACACGGGCAGTATCAACTACATTCTTAAAATTAACATAGATGCCCTGACAGGTTTCACCGCGCAGATAAGTTGGCTCCTTAGTCCAGTCACCAGTAAAATTACCTAGATTTGATTGCACTAATAAATTAAATTTCTTACCGGGGGTAAAATCTTGAGCACCACAATTAGGACATTTTATCTTGCTACGATTAGTTTCGAAAATCTTGTTTATTTCATCTTCTGACATTTTTTCATCCGCAAATACGCCTGCTTCCTCTAATAAAGAATCAAGACGTAAGCGCCCATGACACTTGCGACATTCGGTTAACGGATCAGAAAATCCTTTTACATGACCAGATGCTTCCCAAATCTTTGGACTCATAAAAATTGCTGAGTCAAGACCAACTACATCATCCCGGAGCTGAGTCATGGCTTTCCACCATTCCTTCTTAATATTATTAGAGAGTTCGACTCCGTAAGGACCGAAATCATAGATAGCCGTAAAACCATCATAAATTTCTGATGATGGAAACACAAAACCACGACGCTTAGCTAGCGCCACAATTTTATCCATTTTTTTATCTACTTCCTTTTTCATATAAATTAATTAATTCCTGAAATTACATTTCTTCTAATACCGGTAAACCCAAGACTTTGAAGCCGTTTTCTAAAACTTGCGCAACTGCTTTAACTAAAGCGAGGCGAGCCTTCTTTACTTTTTGCTCTGACTTTAGAATATTTATGGAATGATAATAATCATTAGATTCTTTAGCTAACTCAAATAGATATTTAGCAATCTCTCCTGGGTTTTTCTTATCATTAGCGGCCACAATAATTTCCGGATAACGAGCTATCCTCATTAGCAATTCCTTTTCTTTTGCTTCTGTTAGTACGGAAAAGTCCGTCCTGCCTAAGAAAAAACTGCTACCTTCTTTTCGCAAGATGCTTTTTAGTCTAGCATAGCTATATTCCAAATAACAAGCGGTGTAGCCTTCAAATTTAAGGGCTTCTTCAATATTAAAAGTCATAATCTTATCAGCGCTGACTTTTAACATTTCAAATTTAATAACCGCCACAGCTAAATCTTCAGCTGTTTTAGAAACATCTTCTAAAGACCAATCCTCGCGCTTAGCTCTAGTTTCTTTTTCTAATCTACTTTTAACCCTATCTTTTAATTCTCGATAGGTAATCACGTTTCCGGTACGAGAAGACATCATGCCTTCTGGCAAGGTCACAAAATCATAAGGCAAATGAGTCAGTTTTTGTTTATACCCAAGAAGTTCAAGAACTTTAAATAACTGTTTGAAATATTGACTTTGACGAATGTCAACAACATAAATCGACTCCGTTAAATCATATAAACTAAATTTATTAACCGCTAAGGCTAAGTCTGCGACTGGATAAAGCGCTGTTCCGTCAGAGCGGATGACTGGCAAAACTCCTAAGCCATATTTTTCCAAATCTGCAATAATCGCTCCCTGGCTTTCAATTAAGATATTCTTATCACGCAAAGACTTAACCATAGCCAATCCTTCCGAAATTACCTCGCTTTCATAAAAAGTGCGAACAAACTTAATACCTAGCTCTTTATAGATAGAAGAGAAGTACTCAATACTCCAGTCTCTCGTCTCCTTCCATAACATATAACTCTCTCCCTGACGACTCTCTATTTCCTGCATTACTTTAGTAACTTCAATTTTGTATTCAGGTCTTTCTGTTAATTTTTGGCTAGCTTCAGCATAACATTTTCCCAACAAAAAGCCTTTAGGTTCGTCTAGATTGGCATAGGCCGGATTTTTTTTCCAATTCCATAGGGTTTTAGCAACATGAATACCGAAATCATTAATATATGAAACTCTAACAGATGAAAATCCATTAGCATCAAGAATGCGACTAACGGCGTCTCCATAGGAAATATTACGCAAATGACCTACATGATACTCTTTGTGAGTATTACCATTAGAATATTCAACCATTATCTTATTCCCTTGGCCGCTATTATTGGTCCCGTACTTATTTTTTTCAGTCCTTATCGCGGTTATAATATTTTTTGCTAGAAAAGAAGAAGAAAAAACAAAGTTCACATACGGGCCTACGGTTTTAATCTCAGAAAAAATTTCTTTTAAATCTTCAGACTTTTGTATTTTCTCCGACCAAGCAATTGCTAAATTATTAGGACTTTGATTAGCCTTTTTTGCTGCCTCAAAACAAGCCAAACTTAAATCTCCCAGTTCTGAATTAGGCGGATAAGAAAACATCGGCTTTTCTTGTTCAAGCAAAGTAGCAATTTTAATTTTTACATCTTCAATCAGAGTCATAATGATAATTTTTGCAAGCGCCAAGGGCGCCAAATCCTTGGTAATAATAATATAATTATGTTATAATACTAACAGACTTCTTCAAGTTTTTCAATCAATATAAATAATCAAGCCGACTAACCCGGTCGACTTATAAATCTTATGTTTTCTTATCGCGCACTCTTACAACAAGCCTGGAAAATTACCTGGGATTACAAAACTCTTTGGCTTTTTGGAGTTTTTGCCTCAATCGCGGCCGCTAGTGGCTCCTTTGAGTATCAAATTTTGGTTAATAATTTCCAAAATGGAGTTCTAGAAAGCTCTTACTATCACTTAGGCATGTTTTTATTAATTTTAAAAACTATTGGTGGCTTTATTCTTGGCCTAATTAATCTTTTTTCCTACAATATCCTTGATATTATCAACACGCTAACTATCCTAATTATTACAGGGACAATTATTGCTTCTTTTGTCTGGTTGTCTATCACTTCTCAAGGAGCTTTAGTGTTAAACGCAAAAAAATTAATTGCAACTAAGAAAAAGTCCGAAAACATTGATATTAAAGAAAGTTTTGCGCAGGGCAATAAATATTTCTGGCAAATTCTTGGATTTAACGTTTTAGCAAAGTTTGCTATTGCCGTAATTCTATTCTTAATCAGCCTACCTCTTGTCTTCTTAGCCAGCAAAGCCTCTGATTTACTATCCTCTTTATATACTTTAGCTTTTATTATTTTTATACCATTAGCGATTGCTGCTTCCTTAATCTTAAAATATGCAATTGCCTACTTAGTATTAGAGGATGAAAATTTTTGCTCAGCTTTTAAAAAATCTTGGCGCCTATTTATCAAAAACTGGTTAGTTAGTGTAGAAATGGGCATTATTCTGTTCTTGATTAGCTTCTTGGTTGGCATCGTTCTACTTGCACTAATGTCTGTCTTCATCTTCCCTTACTTCATTTTTGCGCTAGACTACGGAGTGGGCTGGTTAATGATAACCTTAGCTCTTATTACTTTCTTCTTGCTACTGATTAGCAGCGCGATTTTATCAACTTTCCAAATTTCCGCCTGGACTGGCTTATTCTTAGATTTAAAGAACAATCGTGGCTTAGCCAAGCTTGAGAGACTATTTAAAAAATAACCTTTATTATGAATCCAGTTGATTCAATAGAAAATCTGATAAACCCTACAGGCGACGAACAAAGCGTCGCCGGTATTTTTGCTAAAAAGCAAAGGGAGATAAAACAGAAAGAAGCAGAAAGACAAACTCAGCGCGATGCCTCTGATGTTGCTTTAGAATATATAAATCTATTCGGATTTCCCATTAGCCCCGAGGCACTAGGTCTAATCAGTGAAGAAAGAGCCAAAGAACTGAAGGCGGTCTGTTTTTTTTATGATGGACACAATTTACGTCTTGCCTGCTTAGCTCCTACTGAGGAAGTCTTAGCCGAACTAAAAAACTTATCAGACAAGCACTTTGCTAACGCTAAGCTATATTTAATTTCTGAAAATAGCTTAAGTTACGCTCTAGACGCCTATCGCGCTGTTCCAAAAGTAAAAAAATATGATAGCGGAGTAGAAATTAGTAAAGTCCAGCTACAAAAATTTAAAGACGACATTACTAGCTACAAAAGCTTAAATGATAAGATTAACGAAGTTAATATTACCGATGTAATCACTTTAATGCTCGCAACCGCGATTAAGGTGGGAGCAAGTGATATCCATATTGAAGCCGAGGAAAGAGGCGTGGTAATTCGCATCCGTATCGATGGCGTTCTCCAGGAAGCAGCAGTTATTGCCCGTGATAAGTGGCAAAAAATTATTTCTCGTCTAAAAATTCTTTCTAAGGTAAAGCTTAACATCGAGAACAAACCGCAAGACGGTCGCTATACAATTTTTCTTCAGGATCATAAAATCGATGTCCGCTGTTCATTTTTACCGACCGCCTTTGGCGAGAGCGTAGTCATGCGCTTACTTGATTCTCATACTTCCGCTCTTAATTTAAGCAAGCTTGGAATACGAGCAGAAGTTATGCCGATTTTGCAAAAAGAAATTTCAAAGCCAAACGGTTTAATTTTAACAACTGGCCCAACCGGTAGCGGTAAAACTACTACGCTATACTCTGTCTTAAGCCAGCTCAACAAACCTGGTAACAAGATTATCACTTTAGAAGAGCCCATTGAATATCAACTTCCTGGCATCAATCAAAGCCAAGTCGACGCTAAGCATGGTTTTAATTTTTCCGAAGGCTTGCGTTCTATTTTACGACAAGATCCAAACATCGTTATGGTTGGAGAAATTCGTGATTTAGAAACAGCCGAGATTGCTATTCAAGCTGCTCTAACAGGACACTTAGTGCTGTCCACTTTACACACCAACGATGCTTCTGGTGTTATTCCTCGCATGATTGATATTGGAGTTAAGCCTTATTTTCTAGCCCCAGCGGTTAATGCTGTCATTGGTCAGCGTTTAGTTAGGCAATTATGCACTCACTGTCGACAAGATAAAACGATTACCCCAGATGAAGAAGAATTAATTTACAAGATTCTGGCTGTTATTTCTCCTAAGGCCGGCATTAACGTACCATCAGCGCTTCCTAAAATTTTTCAATCAGGTGCTGGCTGTGAACACTGTAACTTCACCGGCTACAGTGGTCGCTCTGGTATTTTTGAAATTTTTACAATTAGCGATAATATCCGCCAATTAACGATTGATAATGCCCCTTCGTTTAAAATTTTACAACAGGCTATCGAAAACGGCATGATAACTATGCTACAAGATGGCGTCTTAAAAGTTTTAGAAGGTGAAACCAGTCTTGAAGAAATTTATCGTGTCATTGGCAATTTCGACTATGTAAATGAGCTCTATGATATTGTTATTTCTCAAACTATTGGCCGCGGTATTAGAATAAAAGAAGAGGAGATGAATGAAATTACTGAAATCGGCAAAGACATTTTAAATATCGGTGACCGCGCTAATCAAATCCCGAGCTCAAAATTAGTTGCCCTCACTATGGGATTAGCTGTTTTACGTGATGCTGGCGATGTTCACATTGAACCAACTGAAAGTGATGTAAAAATCCGCTTCCGTATCGATGGTATTATGCATGATGTTTTCTCAGTACCTAAAACTAGTTACTTGCCATTACTCTCAGAAATAAAAATTTTGGCCGGTACGCCAACTAACGTAAAGAAGGCAACTTTTGATGGTCGTTTTAGTATTTATTTACCACCAAATAGAAAAATCGATTGTCGTTTATCAATTATTGCCGGCGGTTATGGCGAAACAATCGTTGTCCGCTTACTCTCTTCCTCGGCTGCTAGCTTAGAGCTTCCAAAGTTAGGCGTTTCTTCGGTTGCCCTTGAATCAATGGGTCGCGCCATGAAGAAAAATCGTGGCATTATTATTACTACTGGTCCAACCGGTAGCGGTAAAACCACGACGCTCTACAGTATGCTCAACCAATTAAATCATCCTGATGTAAAAATTATTACTGTCGAAGATCCAATTGAATATCAGCTCGCTGGCGTTATGCAAACCCAAATCGATGAAGCAAACGGCTACACTTTTGCCTCAGCGATGCGTTCCTTATTACGTCAAAACCCTAATATCATGATGATTGGTGAAATCCGTGATAATGAAACCGCTAAGATTGCGATTGAGGCCGCGATGACTGGTCATTTAGTATTATCCACTATTCATGCCAATTCTGCTGCAGGAGCGATTTTCCGTTTTGCTGGTCTTGGTGTAGAAAGACAAATGCTTGCTAACTCAATGGAGTTTGCTATTGGCCAGCGCCTAGCTAGACGTCTCTGTCCTCATTGTAAACAGACTACTGAAATATCGTCTGAGAATTTAACTCGTGTTAAAGAAATTCTAAGCGGCATTAAAAACCCAGCAGTTTCAATTCCAGAGCAAATGACATTTTATAAGAGTGTCGGTTGTGAGCAGTGCGGACAAATTGGCTACAAAGGTAGAATCGGTTTATATGAAACTATTGAGTTAACACCTAACATCCGCAAACTAATGCAATCGGAAGGCATTACCGAATATGAAATTGAACAAACTGCTATAAACGAAGGCATGGTAACAATGCTACAAGATGGTATTTTAAAAGCCTTGGCCGGAGAGACTTCTCTAGAAGAAATTTTCCGTGTCTCTTAAAAATAAACTTTACAACTATGATTGATAAGAAATTTCTAGAAAACCTAAAAGAAGATTACGCTGCTAACGAAAAAGAACGTCGCCAAATTATTAGTGCCTCTAACGGAATTTTATTTGAAGCGAAAAAAATTATTTTTGCCATTCAGCGCCATGATTTAAAAACAGCAGCTGAAAAATTAACGACTCTCGAAACTGAATTTAGAAGTCTAGAGAAACGCTTCGGGCTTGACCGTTTGCGCAAAGAAGGCGCATACAAAGCGGCAGCTGAAGAATATCTTGAAGGCAAAACTCTGTTTTTGGTAATTAAGAAAAAACCAATTACTAAGATTGATGATATATCTTTCGACTATGAAGCCTATTTGGGTGGCATCTGTGATTTAATTGGCGAGCTGGTGCGATATGCTACCAATCAAGCAGCTAAAGGAAAATTTTCTGAAGTTGCCAAAATTAAAAAAGCGGCTGATGATATCATGGTGCAATTAGTAGATTTTGACATGACCGGCTATCTGCGCACAAAATACGACCAAGCACGTGGTCACTTGAGAAAACTCGAACAAATGGCTTACGAAATACGCTTGAAAACTGGAAAATAACTATGCACCTAGCAATCATTTCCGACCTGCACGACAATCTAATTAATCTGAAACAGTGCCTTGATTGGTGCAAAGAAAGTAAAATCCAAAAGATAATTTGTTGTGGTGATGTTGGCAATCAAGAAACTATTTTATATCTCTCTGCTAATTTTAGCGGTGAGATTTTTTTAGTTGAAGGCAACGCCGAAACCTATCAATTAGAAGATTTAAAACCCTTAACTAATATAAAGTTTTTTGGACTACTGGGTAAAATAGAAACAGAAAATTTAAATATAGGTTTCTGTCATAAAGAAAAAGATATTCCCGGTTTACTCATAGACAACTCGCAGCTCGACTTTATATTTTATGGACACAGCCACAAGCCTTGGTTAGAAAAAATGGGTAAAACAATGATGGCAAACCCAGGGAATCTTGCCGGAATCTTTTTTGCTCCAACTTTTGCTGTGCTTAATACAGAAAATAAACATCTTGAGTTAAAACTACTATCCAACCTATGAAAAAATCTATTTACCTAACCACCTTATCACCAATCATTCAAACAGTTGGCCAAAAAGCTCATAAGGCATGGTTAAATTTTGATCGTCGCCAAACAAAATTAAAAAGTCAGACCCAAATAGTGACCGCTGTCGACCAAGTGACTGAAAAAGCATTGGTAAAACAAATTAAAAAACATTTTAAAGATCACGCTTTCTTAGGAGAAGAATATGGCGCGAGTAAAAAAACATCTAACTATACCTGGATTATAGATCCAATCGATGGCACTACTAATTTTTCTATTCATAACCCGCTCTGGTCAATTTCAGTTGGCTTGGCTTACCAAGGAGAAATAATTTTTGGCATGATTTATGCACCAGTTCTTCAAGAATTATTTTGGGCAGAAAAAGGAAGAGGAGCTTATTTAAATGGCAAACGTTTACGATTAACAAGGCAGAATATAAAAAATAGAAATGGCAAACTAATTCACGCTTTCTGTCATGGTGACAAAAAACGTGACTTAGAAATTGCTTTAGCTTATTATCGAAATCAAAAACTTAACGCCTTAGATTGTAGACAGCTTGGTAGCGCCGCTCTTGAGCTAGCTTACGTTGCTAGTGGTCGCATTGATTCCCTGGTAATCCCTGGTGCTAAATCTTGGGATATTGCCGCCGGAGCCTTAATCGCTCGTGAAGCAGGTGCCGTAGTTAAGGATTTCTCTGGACAGAATTGGAAAGTTTCCAGCCAAGATATTTTAACTTGTCACGCAGAAATATTACCTGATGTTCTAAAGCAAATAAAAAAAGCTTATCTTAGAAAATAAAGAAATTACAAAAACAAAAACCCCAGTTTTAACACTGGGGTTTTTGTATAATAAAACTATAGCTTGTATTTTATTTTTCCATCACCTCTTGTAGGTAGCGTCCAGTAAAACTATTTTTCACTTGAGCTACTTCTGGGGGCGTGCCAGCAGTCACTAAATTGCCGCCCCGCTCTCCCCCTTCTGGACCAAGGTCAATAACCCAATCAGAAGATTTAATTACATCGAGATTATGTTCAATTACTAATACGGTGTTACCCTGATCAACTAGCATATTTAAAACCTTAAGCAAACGATCAATATCATCAAAATGTAAACCAGTTGTCGGTTCATCTAAAATATAAAGAGTCTTTCCAGTTGAGCGACGTGCCAACTCAGTTGCTAGTTTAATACGCTGCGCCTCACCCCCAGAAAAAGTAGTTGCACTTTGTCCTAGGCGAATATAACCAAGACCAACCTCTTCAAGTGTGCTTAATTTTTGAACAATTGGCGGAACATTGCGAAAAAATTCTCGCGCCTCGCTCACCGTCATTTCTAAAACTTCGTAAATATTCTTTCCTTGATACAACACTTCTAAAACCTTTTCTTTAAACTTCTTGCCACCACAGACATCACAGGTGATATAAACATCCGACAAAAATTGCATTTCGATTTTAATGGAACCATCACCGGCACAATTTTCACAGCGACCACCCGGAACGTTGAAAGAAAAATGCCCCGCCCCTAAACCTTTAACGCGTGCCTCTGGCAATTGCGCAAACAAATCACGGATATAGGTAAATAAACCAGTATAAGTAGCCGGGTTAGAACGTGGCGTTCGACCAATCGGTGACTGATCAATATCAATAACCTTATCGATATTTTCTAGACCTTTAATTTCTTGGTGCGCCCCAACATCTGCTTTAGCACGATAAAACTTTTTGTTTAAAGCATTCGCCAGAATATCGTTCATTAAAGTTGATTTACCAGAACCAGAAACTCCAGTAATTGAAACTAGTTTGCCAAGCGGAAAACTAACATTAATATTTTTTAAATTATGCTCCTTAGCACCAACAATTTCTATTGCCTTACCAGATCCAGCACGAAATTTTGCAGGAACAGCAATTTTTTTGCGCCCAGAAAGATAGGCCCCGGTTAACGAAGACTGACAGCTCATAATGTCTTTTGGCTTACCAACAAACAAAACTTCGCCGCCATGCTCTCCTGCTCCTGGTCCAATATCTATGAGATAATCAGCTGCCAACATCGTCGCGGCATCATGCTCAACCACAATTACCGTATTACCGTTATCACGCAAACCTTTAAGCGTGCCAATCAATTTATCATTATCTTTCTGATGTAAACC
>CAYGOK010000003.1:52973-63209 GCA_964351585.1 uncultured Gammaproteobacteria bacterium
AGGAGTGCCACATTTGGAGTATAAAAGACGCAAATAATCGTATATTTCTGTAATCGTACCAACAGTTGAGCGTGGGTTGTTACCAACTGTGCGCTGATCAATAGAAATAGCTGGTGACAACCCCTCAATTAAATCAACCTCAGGCTTATCCATAAGACCAACAAATTGGCGCGCATAAGAAGATAGGGATTCAACGTAACGACGTTGCCCCTCAGCATATATAGTGTCAAAAGCTAAAGATGATTTACCTGATCCAGATAGACCAGTAATTACTACTAGTTGGCCTCGCGGAATATCTAAATCTATATTTTTCAAATTATTAGTCCGCGCTCCACGAATCTTGATATTGTCTAAGTTCATAACTACCAGGATTATTTATTATTGCAGATATTATAAAGTAAAAAACAGAAAAAAACAAGCCTAGAAAAATAAAAAGGGCACCAAACGGTTAGCTCGGCGCCCCAAGAGGTGATAAAGCTTATAATATTGGATAAAAGAGACGCAAAAAGAAAGTTAAAATCCGATCAATAAAAATCATTTTTACCGGACCGCCAGCAAATGGCTTAGCTTCATCCTTCCACTTATCAACAATTTTTTTTAAATCATTAGCCAGATTTTTTTGTCGAGAAAATATTCCGACCTCAAAATTAAGATTAAAAGATAGGATATCCATATTCTGAGAACCGACTACAACCTCTTCACTATCTAAAATCATGGCCTTGGCGTGATTCATCTCTTTTGTCAGATAAAAATTCACACCGACATTATGTAATCTACAAGCATTTAAAAAATTTACTTTATTAAGCGCTTTTACATCCGTATCTTCAGGAATGATAATTTCCACCCTGACACCACGGCGACAAGCATCGTCAAGCGCTACCAACAACCAGCGTGGTGGCAAAAAATAAGGAGTCACCATTTGTACCAAGGTTCGTGCTTCTGCTATTTTCTGACGATAATAACTATTTAAATAGTATGGTTTATTAGTTCCTGGCCAATTATCAACCACCCAATATTTAATGCGCTTAGATAAAGGCGTGCGGCTAAATTTTAAAACCGATTCCAATTTTCCGCCACAGCTCCGATAGGAGTTAGCAAATGATTTAAGGGCAAATTTTACCGTTCCGCCTTCAATTCGAATTTGTAAATCTATCCAATGACGTATTTTTTCTTCAATATTTACACCGCCCAAAAAAGCTACCTTATGATCAACAATTAATAATTTGCGGTGCGTTCGTTTTAGCCAATGACTGAAAAAAATAAATTCTGCTCCAGCATCTCGTAACTCCTTTACCGCTTCAGACTTTAAAGACTGACTACCGTAAGCATCGGCGATTACCACCACTTCAACCCCGCTGGTCACTTTATCTTTTAACAATTTAAAAAAATCATGCGTGCGCTCGGTATCGCTCGCTAAGATATACATCTCCAAATATATTGAAGACTTGGCCTTAGCCATGGCTTTAAACATGCCATCCCAAGCCTTGTGTGAAGTTGTGTATAAACGATACTTCATAACAACTCTTTTATCTCCTTGATAATTTTTTCAGTCTCCTTTTTCCCCTCTCTGATTATTTCATCAGCTGACACAGAAGATAAATAACGATTAAGATTAAGGTGTTGAATAAATCGCGAGGCATCAGGATTTATTCTAACAGTCGCAGCAATCATGGAATGTTGTGATAAATTATAAAAAGCAATCCGAATACTACGCAACGCAACTTTGGCAAAGGTGAATTTTTTTTCAATAAACTCATTACGATGATAAAGATTGACTGCCACAACATTGGCCTCTCCCAAATCTTTTAAGGTGTTGACCGGAACCGGATCGCTAAGAGCGCCATCAACAAAACGCTCCTGCTGTCGCCTCACTGGCTCAAACACAACCGGTACTGAGGAACTAGCCCGAACGGCCATTGATAAACTCCCCTCTGAAAAAATTATAGGCTGTCCGCTAGATAATTCAGTCGCTACTATTCGCAAGGGAATTAAGGTATCTGCAAAAGTATGACAACCAAGTAATTGCTCAATAAATTTTTCATATTTAGCACCACTAACTAGTCCGCCCCTAAAACCTAAATCAAATAACCTGAATAATTTTCCTTTGCTGCTCAATATTTTATCGCGTAAACTATCAACCTCACCATGCAAAGCATAGTAAGCGGCTACCAAGGCCCCAATTGAGGAACCACTAATAGAGCTGATTGGGATTTTATGCTGTTGCAAAGATTGAATGACGCCAATATGTGCAAAGCCTCTAAATCCTCCTGACCCTAAAGCTAAGCCAATTGTCTGACGGCTGGCTGACATATAATTTCTCTAAATTTATTAATAATTATTCTGTAATTATAGCATAAATGAGACAAATTTAAAATACGTTACTTTGCATAGCCCGTCTGTAAAAGTAAAAGTATCGGCTTCTATTTTATTAAGGAATGATTAAATTATAATTTTTAAGAAAAAACCATTGACTTTCTTTTACTCTGGCCTCAAAAACTAATATATTTTTTAGATCTCCTGGTCTTTTATAATCTATCCAGGAGACTAAACTATCATCAGTCATCGCCACAGAAATATCCTGATAACCAACTGGTCTTTTCCCAGAATAACCGTTCACGGTTGGCACTTGAAGATTAAGACCTGACCACATCGCCATGAGCTGATAGCGATAAAAAGGCTCATCTTCTAATACCCAGCGCAGATAAAAAGCATCTACTTGTTTCTTACTTAATGCTTCTGCAATACTTGTGTCCATTTCTAATTGCAACCTTCTATGCTCCAGCTTATTAAAGTAACTGGGCCGTACGTTAATTTGTTCCAAGCAGGCCAACAGGCCAACTATCAGTAAAATTACTTTTATGTCTTTACGTTTTGTTTTTTCGTAAACATAAGAAGTTAGGCTTGCTGTGCCTAAAAATAAAAATAAATACGAAACCAGCCATATTCTGGTTACAACTCTAATGCCGCCGGCGCCCGGAAAGTAATCATAAATATTGCGCCAGAAGCTATAATCAATTATCTTAAACTGTAAAGAAATGGAGGTAAGAACTACAAAAGTTATCAAACTTATTATAAAGAGTGGTGGCCATTTTACGTTAAGTGACTCACGTCGTTTAATCATTATAAAGCTAATCACAGAAACAGCTAATAATAAAATAGGAAAAAAACCAAGAAACAAATGATGCTCCCAAGACATTGGTAATTTATTAGAAACCGCTAACATGGCTTTAGGGTAAAGATTATACAAAATATTATCTGCGGCGAACGAAAAATAAGATGCTGCTTGCGGAATCATCTTACTTACACCTTCATAGCGCCATTTGCCAAGTTCTTGCTGCGCTAAATAATAAGGCCTAAATGTTATAAGTAAGATAAATAATAAAACTACATATGAAGCAATTACTTGCAGACTAAAAAATGATTTTATCAGCTCTTTATTACGATGATAAATAAGGTTAGCTGGAATAAATATTGCCAGAGAAAAGATAAATAACCAGCCTAAATATATGCTGGAAAGCATTTGTAAGTAGAGCAATCCCTCAAAAATTAACAAATTATAAAATTTTCTGTTATTAATAAATCTAAACAAGAATAATAATGACAGAAAAGAAAAAAATTGCGGCATTAACTGCTGATGACTAAACTGCCCCATGCGCGGCAATCCAATAATAAAAATAAAAGCAGTAATTGCAGCAATCCATGTATTAATTTTTAGTTGACGAGCTAAAAAATAAAAAGCTAAGAAATTAAATATAACCATTAAAATCATCCAGGCCTGAAAAGAGGTGTCCGGCGGTAAAAACACTCTTGCTAGCCAATAGAAAGGTGCCGCCCCCCAAAGATTATCACCATAACTCAGTACATTTCTTTGAGGATAGAAGAATTCAGGAGACCAAACACTAACTTCATAAGACTCATCAAAGACCGAGCGATATGAGTGTTCTAATATATAGTTATTAAACAACGTATCCCCGGGATCACTTTGCATATTCTTAAAACCGGAGGTAATGGTTGGTCTAAAAAAGAAAAAAACGCCAACAATAAGTAGCGTTATTACAAATAATAATTGAATTAACTTCTGATTACTGCTTTCTTTTATTAATTTCCTCCAGATTAGCATAAATCAATATAGTCAATTATTTTTGCTTCTCCCAAAATCTTTCAATATAAATTTTCTGCCACCAGAACTTTCCAATAAAATATCCACCTACTATTCCTAATACCCAAATCAATACCTGAACTATGTTAGGCAAAGCGCAGCCGCCGTAAAATATTACTTCTCTTCCACTACTCATAACCCAGCGCAAATAAGCCATTTCAACAAAGGCGTGAAGATTAAAACTTAAAATAATTCCTAAAATGACGGATAGACTTAGATAAGTGATTTTTTTTGCCTTAGTTGGCCTACCAATTTTCTTTAATAACATATACTAATATTATAATGGAAAAGCTAAATTTATAACACAATTAACTAAGAGGTCATAATTGACATAACTCCTAATTAATATTAATATCATTTGAATTGTAATTTAACAATTTTATAATCAATTAAAGGAGGTATATATAATGGAAGTAAAAATTTCAGCCGAGAAAAATCTCTTGGCACTCAAAGAAAATTCTTATCCAGGAAGGCAAATCATCATTGGATTGGACGAAAGTGGTAAATATGGAGTCCAGGTTTACTCAATCATGGGAAGATCAGAAAATAGCCGCAATCGAGTATTTATCGAAGATGCCGAAGGAGCGCTCAAAACTGCTCCAGCCGATCCAAGTAAGGTAAAAGATCCTAGCTTGATAATTTATCAGGCCATGGCAGAAAATTATCTCTTCAACTACGCTGTTAGTAACGGACACCAAACAACTGACGCAGCTGAGGTCGACACCTTAAACGATTTGCAGGAATGGATATACGAACCGGACTCGCCAAATTTTACACCGAGAATTACTGCTCGATTTGATTTTGGCAAGAACCACAACAGTCTAGCAGCCGAGATACTAATACTTAAAAAATCTCCGCTTGGCACAGATTGCGACCGTTCACTTTATAATCTGGCTATTCCTGTCGCAGGACTGGGGTATTGCGTTAGCACTTACAGTGGTGACGGCGACCCGCTCCCACCGTTTAAAGGTGACCCTTATCTTTTACCGTTAAAGGGTAATATCGAGGAAGTGGCAAATTCTATCTGGGAGGCATTGAATGAAGAAAATCGTGTTTCTTTGGCAGTAAAATTTGTTGACATCTTAACTGGGGAATCCAAGTTAAAAATCATCAATAAATACAGCCAAATTAATTAATCAGTAACCACACAAATCTAAAACCCCGCTAGGCATTGCTTGGCGGGGTTATTTATTTGCCAAAATATAAATACTGCGCTATCATATCAATATAAATTGATTATATATAATTATATGCAAACAAAGTGCCCTACCTGCAATCCTCAAAAGGGACTTAACCCAGTATATGCCGAACTAGCAAAGTTCTTAAGAATTGTTGGCGATGACAACCGCTTAAGAATACTATGCCTTCTTAAATCAGGGGAGCACTGCGTCTGTGAAATCTATCCCGCTCTAAAATTATCGCAAAACCTAACTTCTAGCCATTTAAAAATTATGTTGGAGTTTGGATTACTCGAGACAAGACAAGAATGGAAAAGAAATTATTATTCCATTAATCATAGTACCTTCAAGAAATACAATGCCTTACTAAATAACTTCTTAAAGAAATATGAACGCTGTGATCAAAAACATTAAAGTCCTAGGATCGAATTGCCCAACGTGTAAACGACTCTTTGATTTAACAAGCGAGGCAGCTAAACAACTAAATCTTAATGTTGAGGTTGAATATTTTACTGACATCCAAAAAATTATTGAACTAGGCGTTATGTCTAGCCCAGTTCTAATTATAAATGACCGGATTGCTTTAGTAGGGCAGGTGCCAAGTCTAGATAAAATTAAAGAAATATTAAGTTCTAACTAGTATGTTTTACCCATTTGAACTATTTGCCCATTGGCTATCTTTCGAAATATTTGGCTTGGCTGAAAAATCTCATCTTGGCGAGACAGTTGCCTTTTTTGTTTATGATTCTTTAAAAATTCTGTTTTTACTGCTGGTCATTAATTATTTAGTGGCCGTGCTTCGTTATTATCTTCCCATTGAGAAACTTCGCGATTTTCTAGCCTCTCGTCGCTGGTTTGGATTAGATTATTTACTAGCCGCACTGTTTGGCACCATAACTCCCTTCTGTTCATGTTCATCAATCCCTCTTTTTGTTGGCTTTCTAAAAGCTGGCATTCCACTAGGAGTAACCTTATCTTACCTAATTGTCTCTCCTCTAGTTAATCAGGTGGCGGTAGTTTTATTTGCTGGGTTATTTGGCTGGAAGATTGCCTTGCTCTATGTTGTCTCGGCCATACTTCTAGGAATGGTTGGCGGATTTATGATTAGTAGGTTGAAAATGGAAAAATATGTAGCAGATTATATTTGGAAAATTCAGGACAACAAGGCGACAGTTAAAACAAATAAGCTTCCTTTTAATTCTTTACTTGGGACTTTTTGGCGGGAGGGTTTAAGTTTAACAAAAAAATTAACACCTTATGTGTTAATTGGCATTGCCGTTGGCGCCGCCATTCACGGATTTGTGCCGGCTGGATTCTTTGAAAAATATATAACCGCTGATAATCTTTTTGCCGTACCAATCGCTACTATTGTCGCCGTGCCACTATATGCAAACGCGGTCGGCGTCATTCCGATAATGCAATCTTTAGTTGATAAGGGCATTCCCCTAGGAACAGCCATTGCCTTTATGTTAGCGGTTGTTGGATTATCTTTTCCTGAAGCCTTAATTCTTAAAAAGGTGATGAAATTAAAATTACTTCTAACTTTCTTTGGTATCACAACTATTAATATAATTATTATTGGTTATCTATTTAATGCTTTTATTAAATAATATGAATAAACGGCTCTTAATTATCGAGGTCGGCGTCTTTATTGCTATCGCAATATTGCTAATCTCTGCTGGTGTAATCAAAAGAAACAATTCTTCTATAAATAAAATCATCAATGCTAAGTCAGAAATAACTGCAGTCGACAAGATACAGGTATTTATGTTTCACTCAACAAAGCGTTGCTCGACCTGCATTGCTATCGGCAAGCTGTCAGGTGAAACAGTTAATGAATATTTTTCTCAAGAAGTCGCCTTGGGCAAAATAGAATTCAAAGAAATAAATATTGATTTGCCAGAAAATAAAGAACTGGCCCAAAAATTTCAGGCCAGCGGTTCCTCTCTATTTATCAATACTATTTACGACAATCAAGACCACATCAGACAGGATATTGATGTTTGGCGCTTAACTACTACCCCTGCTCGATTTAAAAATTATCTAAAAACTGAACTGGAAAAATACTCTTTTAACTAATATGGAATTAATAAACAGTTTAATTGATAGTTACAATCTACCCTTGTTAACCGCTTTTCTGCTCGGCGTTCTAACTTCAATTAGCCCCTGCCCCCTTACTACCAATATCGCGGCCGTCGCTTTTATTTCCAAAGATATAAAAACACCAAGGCATACAATTCTGTCCGGACTTTTTTATACTTTAGGTCGAGGCATCAGTTATACGCTTCTAGCAATCTTAATTTATTTTGGCCTATCATCTTTTCAAATATCTAACATCTTTCAAGGTTGGGGCGACAAGGTTCTTGGACCCGTGCTTATTATTATAGGCTTAGTAATGTTTGGGGTTATTAAAATTAATCTAGCAAATAATAATCCAGGAATTGAAAAAATTAAATTATGGCTTTCTCGCCAGGGCTATATAGGTTCATTGGCTCTAGGTATTTTATTTGCCCTTGCCTTCTGTCCCTATAGCGGCGTCTTATTTTTTGGAGTATTAATTCCTATGGTCATCAGCGTAGGTGGCGGACTCGCTCTTCCAATTTTTTACGCACTTGGCACTGGACTACCCGTAATGATTTTTGCTATTCTTCTGGCGTTCAGCCTAAAGGCGGTTGGTAAAACATTTGATGTAATTAAAAAAATAGAAAAATGGTTGAGATATATAGTTGCCAGTGTCTTTATTTTAGCTGGCCTATATTATTTGAGATTGTTAGCAATATATTTATTTAACCTTTATTAATAGATTCGTAAATATAAGTTTTACTAGGCTTAGTATCTAGGATGCGAGAGGTTTCCCAACCAGGAATTTCGAAACCATAAGAAGCGACTATTGTTTCCGAACGTAGCGCTTTTTTTAATTTGCGCCCAATCTTGTTCATAACTGCGGCGGTTAAAAAAATAAAAATAGCATCCGCCTGACTTAAATCCTGTTTAAAAAAATCTCTATGCTGAATCTTTACTGAACTATTTTTTAAAAATTTTTGTGCCCACGCTTTAAGATAAGGGTAATATGCTAATTCAAAACCAACTGCCTTCAGGCCCCTGCTTTCAGCTAAAAATAAAAAACGGCCATCTCCACAACCAAGATCATAAACCAAGGAGCCGGCAGGCAAATTCAAGGCTTTCAAAATATCATCTAACCCGGACATAGGGGCCCTAACCCAAGGGACGGCTGTTTTTAAATTAACAAATATCATGTTAATAATAAAAAAACTACCACAAAAGTAGCTACAATCATCAACAATAAAATAGTAAGTAAAAGAGAAATCAACAAAACAGGGGCCATAGTCTTAAATTAATGAATAGTTCTATAGGTATTATATACTAATTACTCTAAAGTATTAATAAAAAACGACTCCCTTAAAAAGAGAATCGCTCAAAAGTGCACACATTTAAAATAACTTTTAAATTTTATACTTGCTTTTTTAGAGCCTTAGCTTCCAGCATTACTCTTTTGACCTCCAATCTTTTATTAGTCTTACGAGAATGAGTCTTTTTGCTTGCGTCAACACCTGTACTTCTTTTAGCTATATGAGAATTTATTAAATAATATTAAGCTTAGCTCCTTTTTGAAATAATATCAATTGCTGCTCAATCTCAGCAGCAACTGAAAAATCTTTCTCTGTTATTTTGCCGCCGATATCGTGCCTAGTCAATTCAAACCGTATTTTTTTATAAGAGATATGCATGTCGGGATGATGCTCTATCTCCTCAAAAATTGGGGCTAAATTATTTATAAACATTATCACTTTCAGAAAATTTTCTAATTCAAATCCCTTAGTAATCTTATTACCCTCTCGCACCCATCCGGGCAATTCTTTCAATTTTATTTCTATTTCCTTGTCGGATAGAATTTTTATTTCGCTAATCATATATTTAATAATTTAAACTTCGCTTAGATTGATTTAGAGGATAAATATAATAGCATATTTTAAAGAATAAATAAAGGATCCGCCTTATTGAACTATTTAAAAGTTTTGGATTGCCTCCAAACTATTTCAAATAGACTTTTAAGTGAATTAGCGAATGATTCGCTTTGAATTTCAAAAGCAAAATTTTCACCAGGCTTAAATAATACTCCAATAACCTTATCATCAAAAATCATTACTTCGGCGGCTGGTGAAAAAATAAAATTATAGTCTAGCCAGCGATACTCGGTAATTTTTTGTTTAGCTGGCTTATTTTTATAAGTAGTATCCCAAAATTCTTGAGCCTTTCTGCTGGGACGTACTAAATATTTACCTTTTACTTTCAAAGTTGTTCTTTGCTTAGCGTGATCCTTACCAAACTGATCAAACTCCGGCAAATATTGCTCGGCTTCTAAGATACTATAAATAGTTCCCTTGGCTGTTAGGGCGTCGGCATAAATATTTTTTATTCCTTCACGTCCTTCAAAAAATTTAATACCAGGCTTCAAATCAGTTTTATATAATGACCGCAAATCTGGCAAAAAATTTTCCAATTTCTCTAAATTATTTTCAATCGCATTTTTCTTGTTTAACAAATACTGCTTCAAGCGAATTGGCGGTTCAGCCAAATACATATTCTTTTTACCCACCATCGTACGATTAGCGACGCCATTTATACACAGTCTTTCCAAAATATCATAACCAGTGGTTCTATTCATGCCAGTTGCTTTTCCAATTTCAGTATTTGGTGTTAGCTGGTTTCCCATGATACTGGCACCCTGCACAATAAAGGTGTTTCGAATCAACAGCACAACCTTGTTTATTCGAAAGGTTATATTCGCAGCTATTGGAATATCACAGTTATTCGCTGCGTTTAGCTAAAATCAAAAGGCCCTGATTATAATAATCAGAGCCTTTTTTATATGTAGTC
>CAYGOK010000004.1:0-26253 GCA_964351585.1 uncultured Gammaproteobacteria bacterium
TAGTTGTCGCCGCATTATCTAAATATACTTGCATATCTTAAATTATCATTAATTATAAGTAATCTAATTATAGTCTTTTTGGTCATAATTTCAAGGTAATCACGAGCTTTAGCTAAATTAAACCTAAGAAAAAACCGGTAAGTTGCCTTACCGGTTTAGAATTGCTTTTAATTTAAATTACTAATCTTCATCTTCATACAATTCGTCGTGGCCAACGAATATTGTTTCTTCGGGACCTGGTCCCACAGAAATTATTCTTAAATCAGCCGCTTCCACTTCTACAAAAATATATTTCAGAATGTTTTTTAGATTTTGAGGCAAATCGAAATATTTACGAATGCCCCGAATATCCTCATCCCAACCCGGAAATTCTTCATAAATCGGCTTACATTCATAAAGGAAGTACGGGTCAACGATTGCCGTTGAAATAACGTCGCCACGCTTGATAACCTTGTCACCATAAACATATTCATCACCATCGTAACAATAGGAGTGACAAATTTTGATTTTTTTCACACCAGAAAGCACGTCGAGTTTAGTCATGATGATTTGATTTGCTTCTGAGCGAAGCGCATGACGTAAAAGCGGCAAATCAAGCCAACCAGTTCTTCGCGGTCTGCCAGTAGTCGCTCCATATTCATGTCCGACGCGACGAATGGCTACGCCCTGAACAAATTCATCAGCATCATTGATGTCGCTATCAGCATAAAGCTTCTTTTCATCAGCCCCAGCTCCTGGCGAGCCGCACCAAACCTCTGACTTTTGTCCACCCATTTCCGTGGGAAAAGGTCCGCTACCAACCCTGGTCATATAAAGCCCCTTAATTATACCGAAGGGTAAATCAATAGCTTCCATTTCCAGGCCAGCACCCTTCATTAGCCCCTGAACGGAACAATCTGAAGAAGTGACATACGGATAGGTGCCATAGTCTACACTCAAGAGATAGCCCTGAGCGCCCTCTAGAAGAATATTATATCTCCCCAGAGAGTCCTGTATAAACTCATCGGTGTTACAAATATATGGCTGCAAAATATGGCCATAGGCTAGATACTTTTCAGCAATCGCCTCAATGTTTAAGCCACCTTCCTTGTCGCTGAATTCTCCGTACTCCAAATGTTCATGAGCCATAATCACATCGATATCTTCCGGATGATACGCCTGTAAGAGTCGGTTCACGTATTCCATGTTCTTAGTTAACTTGCGACGGAAAATTTGCGGATTGAGTAAGTCATTCACTGAAATGCCTTTTCTCGCCGTAAAATCAGCGTAACATGGACCTATGCCCTTCCCAGTGGTGCCAATTTTTGCCGAACCAGCTTTTGCCTCGCTTAAGCGATCAAGCAAAATATGATAAGGCATGATTACCTTCGCTGATAACGAGATTTTTAAATGCGCGCATGGAATCCCCTCGCTTTGCACAATAGTAATCTCATGAATTAGCGTCTTGGGGTAAATGACTGTGCCGCTGGCAATAACATTAATCTTGCCATTTACATCATGTATGATTCCCGAAGGAATTAAATGGAAAATTTTCTCTTTTCCATTACAGATTATGGTATGCCCAGCGTTATCGCCGCCAGTGCAACGAACGATGATGTCTGCCCAATTGGCAAACATATCGACGAACTTACCTTTTCCAGTATCCCCGAACTGGAGGCAATTTACCGCCATACTTCTTTTACTAGTCGAAAAGTACGAGCCCAAACTATAGTTTAATTTTTCAGTTACTTTTTTCATTTTCTTTCTTTTTTTTGGTTTTTACATTATCGCCTATAGTTAGGCGCGTCTTTTACGAAATATAGGTCATGCGGATGTGACTCCTGCATACCAGCAGCGGATACTAAATAAAAATTAGCATTCTGCTGTAGAGCGGCGATATCTTTCGCCCCGTTATAGCCCATACCGGACTTCAAGCCGCCAATAAGCTGAAAAAGCACTGTGTCAACCGGACCCTTAAACTGGACAGCGCCTTCAACTCCTTCAGGAACGAGCTTGTCACTCGTTTTTCCTGTCTGACCATAACGCTCGCGCGAGGCCTTGTTGTCTAACATTGCTCCAAGTGAACCCATGCCCCGATAAAGCTTCAATGCCTTACCGTCCCGGAAAATTGTTTCTCCTGGTGCTTCAGTGGTCCCCGCTAAAAGATTGCCGAGCATAACATTGTCGGCGCCAGCTCCAATTGCAATGGTGATATCCCCAGAAAATTTGATGCCACCATCGGCACAAACCGGAACACCTGAACCACGAATTGCTTTCGCGCATTCGTAAATGGCTGATACTTGAGGATGTCCAATTCCAGAAACAATTCGCGTAGTGCAAATTGACCCTGGGCCCTGGCCAACCCTAATTCCATCAACGCCAGCGTCAACCAATCGTTTTGCCGCTGCTCCTTCGGAAATATTTCCCGCTACAACATCAATGTTTGGATACTTAAGCTTCAAATAGCGAACCATTGAAAAAACCTTAAGTGAATCACCATGAGCCGTATCAACAACAAGCACATTAACGCCCTTGTCAACCAACATCTGAGCTCTGTCGTAGTCATCCGTATGCACGCCAATCGCTGCGCCAACAACCAAGCTTCCTTTGCTATCCAGGTTATACCCGGAGGCATTGTTAGACATGATTCTTTTTAGGTCGGTAAGAGTGTAAATACCAATTAGCTTTCTTTCAGTATTAATGACCGGTAAAATTTTCTTATGGTTTGTCAGCATTACCTGATAAGCCTTATTCATATCAACCGAATAAGCAGATACTGGATTAGCTGACATGATATCAGCAATCCTACTCTCCTGAGGGTTGTTACAAAATTCAAAATCATTACTAGTCACCATCCCGAGCAGACGTTTCTCAACGTCAACTACCGGAAAAGATGAAAATCCGTAATCCTTTTCTTTTTTCATCTTCAAAACATCTGCAACCTTATCGTCTGACGAAACGCAAATTGGGTCGTAAATAAAAGCGTTCATCCGATGTTTTACCTTGGCAACTTGCGCTGCTTGTCTAGCAGGAGACAACCCCTTATGAATTATCCCTAAGCCACCAGCCATCGCCATTGCAATCGCCATTTTCGCTTCAGTCACCGTATCCATGGGCGAGCTGACAATTGGAATCTGCAAATCGATATTTCGAGAAAACTTCGATTGCAACATTGTTTCTTCGGGAAGAATTTCTGAATAATCGGTCCTCAGACGAAGATCATCAAATCCAACCGCAAAGAAACGTTCTTTTTGCGCATCAAAAAATGCATCACACTTTCGCTGTTCTGTCATAATCAATGATTTTAATTTATTTAATTGTTAAAGAATATTAAAAAATTTGAATTTTTCAATTCAAGAAATATTACCAGAAAAAATGAGTTAAGTCAAACTAAAATGGCAATAAAAAAATACGAGACTTGCTCGTATTTTTTAAAAATAACTAGGCTATTTTTAGCTTATTTTACTAGTTCAACCGAATTAACGACCACTGGCTCAACTGGGATATCGCGCGCACCAGTCTGAACAGCCTCAATCGCTTTTACAACTTCCATGCCATCAACTACTTCACCAAAATTAGTGTGCTTACCATCTAGCCAAGGGGTTTCTGGGATAGTAACAATGAAAAATTGTGAACCGTTAGTTCCTGGTCCAGCATTGGCCATTGCCAAACTACCAGCCACCAACTTACGAGTGTTAAACTCATCAGCAAAACGATATTCTGGGCCACCGGTACCATACATACTCGTATCAGTTCCCTTGCTATTAGGATCACCACCCTGAATCATGAAGTCTTTAATGATGCGATGGAACTTAGTTCCGTTATAAAATCCGGACTGAGCTAAGTTCAAAAAATTATTAACGGTAATTGGGGATTCATCATTATAAAACTGAACTGTAATATCGCCTAAGCTAGTCTTTAAAATAGCTTTAGAATATTCCATCGCTAAATCTTGTTGTCCATCTAAATTTCTCATATTGGTAGAGGTTAAATTAACTGGCCCAGCAGGCTCAGCAGGTAAATTATTTCGATTAATTTGATTTACTGGCGGAACAATCTTGTTCGAGTAAAGATCCGTATCAGCAGCTTTCTGTTCATGTGAACAAGCTGAGAGGACAAATACAGCCACGATAATTCCGGCTGATAAAAAAATTTTCTTCATAACTTATATTATTAAACTTTAAATTGTTGTTTTATTCCCTTATCTTCTTCTTGACGCTTTTCTTCAATTAAACTTTTAGCTTGAGTTCGTAATTCCTCTAAATTTAGTTTATCAAGTTCGCGAGCACGTTTTGCTAAAATATCGGCCTCATTTAAATCGGGATTTTCTAAGACATCACCCAGTAAGACATCTAAAATCGCGCCAATTTTTGGACCAGGAGCAATTCCTAAGACTTCCATCAAATCATTGCCATTAATTTTCAACATCTTAACGGAAACCGGATCGTGCTGTACTTTTTCCATCATGTACTGCAAGTGACGGAGTTTATAGGGCATCGCTTTTGGAGTTCCAGAACCAAGACGGTCAGCAATGCGCAAATCAATTAAATCTTTTAGATTTTCACGACCAACTTTTACAATTAAACGTCGCACCGAAGCCGCAGTAACCTCCCCCACATTATAATAGAACATGTGGTTTTTGACCAGATTAACCACTCTTTCTCTGTCCTCATTCGAAAAACGAAGGCGTGTCATAATCTTATCTGTCATCTTTGCCCCCAAATATTCATGGTTATAGAAAGTGGCAATATTATCAATTATCTTTCTGGTTTTGGGCTTAGCAACATCATGCAGTAAAGCAGCAAAACGAACTTGCCAATCAGCGCTTGGGCAATTTTTGAGTGCTAGAACATTATGCTTAAAAACTGGATAAATATGATGCCTATCCTGCTTTACACCAACTCCCTGTTCAAGCTCTGGCAAAATATACTGCAACAACTTGCAATCGTGTAGCAACATGATGCCTTCAGCCGGACGCTTAGATGCAAGAATTTTAATCAACTCATCACATATTCTTTCTTTAGAAACAAATTTTAAGCTGCCAGCTAACTTAACAATCGCTCGCTGAGTTTTTGGCTCTAACTCAAAATCAAGTTGAGCACTAAAACGAGCAGCGCGAAGCATACGTAAAGCATCTTCCTTAAAACGATCAACCGGTTCACCAACCGCTCGAATAACTTTCTTCTTTATATCTTTCTGACCGCCAAATAAATCAATTACTTCGTCAGGACTTTTTGGATTAAGCGCTAGAGCATTAATAGTAAAATCACGACGCTCTAAATCTTTATCTAACTTATCTTCAAATTTAACCTCATCAGGATGACGTCTATCAGAATAGCCTTGTTCGCTACGATAAGTAGTGATTTCTAAAACATCGAGTAAGGTATCACCATCTCTAATCGGCAAAAGCACGGTCCCAAAACCATTTTCATACTTGCCATCAGCAAAAATTTTTAACATCTGCTCCGGATGAGCATTAGTTGTGATGTCCCAATCCTTAGGCTCCTTGCCCATCAAAAAATCACGTACGCAACCGCCTACAATATAAGCTTCAAATCCAGCCCGCTCTAAGGAGCGGACAGCGTCTTTTACATATTCAGGAATTTTCATAATTATTTTTTGGCAGAAAATTTGGTATGGAGCAATTTAGCACTTAAGCCTTTTTGCTTTACCCAGGAATAATATTCAGTCATCGCCTTATTCTCATGAGCGCGCCTAACTGGCTTACCCGCATCAATCGCATACATACCAGCTAAACGCTTTTGGCGAACAGCATTAGTGGTTGGCATTGGCTGTCCACCGCCGCCCAAGCAACCCCCTGGACAAGCCATCACTTCAATATACTGGTATTCACCTAGTTTTGGCAAGATGTGCTCAATATTACCAAGTCCGTTAACTACTCCGACTTTAAGCTGACGGCCAGCCAGATTAACCTTAGCCTCTTTTAAGCCTTTAAGGCCACGGACGTCTTTAAACTCTAAACGACTAGCACAGATCTTGTTTTTTGACTTAGCTTGCGTACAAGCTAAAGATACGGCCGTGCGCAAGGCTGACTCCATTACGCCCCCAGAAGCTCCGTAAATTGCCGCCGCGCCAGAACCATCATTAAAAAAAGGATCGGTTTCTGATTCCGGCAAACTCTTTAAGTCAATATTATTTTTCTTCAATAAGAAAGCGAATTCACGGGTTGTTAAAACCTGGTTAACTAGCTGGTAACCCTGATGCTTTAATTCTGGTCGAGCGGCTTCATATTTTTTAGCGGTACAGGGCATAATTGAAACGACCACAATTTTTTTACCATTCAACTTATGTTTGTCAGCGAAATAGCTTTTGATTGCCCCGGCGCTATGGATATGAGGCGAGCGCGCTGAAGTTAAATTAGGAATAAGTTCAGGATGATAATGTTCAACATAAGCCACCCAAGCCGGACAACAAGAAGTGAACATTGGCGCGGCTGATTTTTTATCGTTTAGACGTTCAACTAATTCTTCTGCTTCCGTCATCGTCGTAATATCGGCGCCGAAGTTAACATCAAAAATATAATTAAATCCCAACCTCTTTAAGGCTGTATTAATTTTCTTAGCACAGTTAACACCATAAGGCATCCCAAATTCTTCTCCTAAAGAAACGCGAACTGCCGGCGCAAACTGAGCCACCACAATCTTATTTTTATCTTTTAAAGCAGCTTCAACCTGCTTCCATTCACCTTGTTCCTGAGCAGCTGCAACAGGACAGGCATTAGCACACTGACCACAATAAACACAGGCCTGGCCCTTGGCGCGAGTCGATTTAACTTCTTGAGCTACCCCATGTCCTTCCATTTCTAAAAAATGGATTCCTTGACGGTCACAAGCAGAAATACAATTATGACAGTCAATACACTGCGTGCCATCAATCTCAACAGCATTGCCAAACTTATAAGTTTTGCGCTTTCCTTTACGATCGTTAAAACGAGTAATCTTAACATCGTAATCTCTGGCAAGCTGAAGTAAATCACAATTAAAACGCAAGGTGCAGTCAGCACACTTCTCAATATGAGACGCAAAAATTAATTCTATATTAAGCTGACGTGCTTTTTCAACCCGTGGTGAATTCGTTAATATTTCCATCCCTTCCTGTACTTTTGTCGAACAAGCGGTCACCAGTTTATCACGACCCTTAACTTCAACAACACAAACACGACAACTGGCCCGAACATCTAAATCAGGGTGATGACACAGAGAAGGAATTTTTACTCCCTGCTCCGTGGCTATATCTAAAATTGTCTGCCCCAGGTGGGCAGTAATTTTTTTATTGTTTAATTTGAGGTTCAACATCTTTGATTTTTTTTAAATCCGAATAAAGACTGCAAGAAAATATTGCTAAAGTTGAAATAAACAATAAAGCAATTAAAATGTTTAATAGCGGAACAACAATAACCACGCTAAAAATTATCGAAGAAAGAATTATAAGTAAAAGGAACCTGACAAAAATTTGCCAAAAATGTCCTTGCAATAAATAGCGTCCGCGACGAATTGCCTCTAAACCTCTTTTGTCTTCAAAGAAAAATACGCCAACAGTAATGCTGTGTAATAAAAAAACTAATAAGCCAACAAGCAACAAAATAAACTGAAGCGACAGCGAAAAAGCTGAAAGAAAATTTGATTCAATGTAAAAAGTAACGACTGAATAAAGTCCAAGTAGCAAAATTATTGGTATACAAACAAATAATGACAGCTTAATATAAGACCAGAAAAGCTTAGCACTGTCCCTAAAAAGTTGTTTTGGCTCACCAGTACTACCAGTCTTTATAAAAAGAAAAATGGTGATATAAGCCCTGATACTAAAATAACAAAAAATTAAAAAACTTATTAATATCAAGGTAGGTATTATTATAAATACTGAAATATAATTCATTGATTCTCCGGTTCTCAGCAGGGCTAACACGAAAAATAATAAGCCAAAAACTAAAACAGGAATAAAAAATCCCTTGAAAGCCAGCCAGTTAATTAATAAAAGATTACGAAAATGTTCGTGTAAAAATTTAAAAAGATTTTTAAAAAGTTCAGAAACTGGCGTAAGCTTCGGTTGCAAATTTTCCATAGTTTTATTTATGATTTCGATAAATATTTTCGAAGAAACTTTTAACTGTGACTGGCAAGGATGAGCCGAGCGAACACAGACTTGATTCTTCTAAATTATCCAGCAGGTCCTCAAACATGGCACTATCTATTTTTTTTGCCAAAAATAATTCCCGCAAACGATAGCTACCTTCGCGACAGGACGTACAAGCGCCACAACTTTCATTCTCGTAAAATTTTAACCAATAATCTAATAACTTTTTCTTGTCAGTTCTTTTAGCATCATAAACCATGATTAAACCAGAGCCCTCAACTGGTGCGGCCAGCTGATCAGAACGAAGAACTTCCCCGCACACTTCACCGCCAACAATTACAAAAAAATCAAAACTAGGATAATTATTAGTTGCTCGTAAAATTTCCTCGACACTCATTTCCGCTGGTAACTCAAAAACACCACGATGCTTAATTGCCCCCGCTAAAGTGTAAAGGCGCTTACCAAGATATTTATCTCGCTCAACTAAGCTAACGCCATAAAAAGATTCGACATTATGGATAAGCGTTGGTGCGCCAAATAAACCTTTATCGGCTGGAAAAGGCGGACGCAAACGCGGCTCCGGTCGCTTACCCTCGATAATATTTAAAATTGCACTCTCTTCACCACAAACATAAGATGGTTCTTTTGGTTTTAAGAAAAATTCTAGCTTACCCTTTAAATTTCGATATTTATGGCTATCTAAAATTGTCTTAATATTTTTACCGTACTGGGCTTGATATGTTTTACTCCAATAAAGATAGATTTTAGCAATCTTATCTTTGCCAAAAAAATCCCAAGCTAGTTTTACGCCACGCAAAACTTCTTCGGCTTCATGTTCTAAAAGCCAGGCATCTTTCTTGACGCCCGGCTCACCTTCAGCCGCATTAATAATAATATAGCCGCGAGTATTTTTAGTATTTGCTAGCGCCCTCTTAACGGCTAACCATTTCTTAGCTACAGGAAAACCAGCACCACCTCTTCCAGTGAGTCCTGCAAATTCCAACTTAGTAATGATATCGGCTTGCTTAGGCATCTGCTTTTAATTAACGTGCTGTCCAGCCACCATCAACGTGTAGCACTGTGCCAGTCACATAACTTGCTTCATCACTCGCTAAATATACAAGCGCATTGGCAATATCGATTGACTTACCCACATACCCTAGCGGGGTGTTAGTTTTTACCATTTGATTAAAACCCTCATCACCCAAAACACCATCTGTCATGCCAGTAACAATGAAGCCTGGGGCAACCGCATTAATCCGAATGCCGTGTGGCGCTAAATCTAAAGCAGCAGCATGAGTTAACTGCACTACGCCACCCTTAGAAGCACAGTAAGAAACAGTCGATGCCATGCCGACAGTTCCTAAAATAGAACTGATGTTAATAATAGAACCCTTAATTCCTTTTTCTTTCATGACCTGAGCAGCAATTTGTGAACCATAGAAAACACCGTATAAATTTACTTTAAGCGTCTGATCCCAGACTTCATCGGTCACATCTAAAATGCTACCCAAAGTACCGACGCCGGCATTATTTACCATTACATCCAAAGAACCAAATTCAGCCACAGCAGCCGCTACTAGCGCCACTACATCCTCACGCTTTGAAACATCACAACGGACATAAATCGCTTTACCAGGAGCCAGTTCTAGACCAGCTGGTGCCTCGTGAATATCGGAATAGACGACCTTAGCACCTTCAGCCACAAATAAATCAGCGGCCGCCTTACCAATACCGGAAGCTGCTCCGGTAACAACGGCGACTTTATTATTTAATCTCATATTTTTTAATATATTTATATTTATTAACGTTTAATCATCTTTCCTAAATAAGCAGCGAGTTCAACCATGCGATTAGAATAACCCCATTCATTGTCATACCAAGAAATAACTTTAAGCAAATCGCCGCCAACTACTTTAGTCGACAAAAGATCAATGATGGTGCTGTGCGGATTACCGATAATATCAGTGGAAACTAATTCTTCGTTTGAAGCCTCAATAATACCCTTCAGCTTTCCGCTCGCTGCCTTCTTAAAAGCTTTATTAACAGCTTCAGCGGTTGTTTTCTTACTTAAGAGATAAACCGTGTCACAAAGTGAGCCAACTGGAGTTGGGACACGAACAGCCAAACCGTCAAAATTATTTTGCAAAGAAGGAATCGCTTCAGTGGTTGCTAGAGCTGCACCAGTAGTAGTTGGCACAATATTTAAAGCAGCCGCGCGGGCACGACGTAAATCTTTATGTGGGCCATCAATTAAATTTTGGTCAGCGGTATAGGAATGAATTGTTGTCATCAAGGCTTTCTTAATACCAAAATTCTGCTTGATAACAGCAGTAGCGGGTGCTAAACAATTAGTTGTGCAAGAGGCGCAAGAAACAATATGATCGGTCTTAGTAACTTTATTTTCATTTACACCCAAAACAATAGTCTTAATGCCACCTTTCTTGGCTGGAGCTGATAAAATAACTTTTTTGGCGCCGGCAACTAAATGAAGGGATAAATCTTCCTTAGAGCGAAATTTACCAGTACATTCTAAAACGACATCTACTTTTAACTTAGCCCAAGGCAACTGACTCGGATCTTTAACGGAAAATACTGGTGTCTTAGACTTGCCAACCATAATTGAGTCTTTGGTAGCACTAACTTTATGGTGGTAGCGACCGTAGCAAGAATCAAATTCTAATAAATGAGCGAGAGTAGCTGGATCGGCCAAATCATTGACCGCCACAACATTCATATTAGGAAAGTTATCAATAATAACTTTATAGGCGGCTCGGCCAATGCGACCAAAACCATTAATGGCGACGTTAATCTTAGGCATACTTTTTAGCAATAAAAAATTAAATATTATTTAAAGATATTATAGCATATTTATCTATCATCACAAAAAAATCACCCTCTCTGCCTGAAGCAAAAAGGGTGATTTATTTTTAGCGCTGACGGCGACGGCCACGACGGCGCCTATCTGACTGATTATTATTTCTATCTTCCTGACGTGACGCCTGACTTGTACCCGCACTAGTAGTAAAGGGGTCAGTAAAATCAACCTGTGCACGTTTTTCCTGTTCTTTTTTCTGATTCTTATGACGATTAATATCAACTTGAATTGTTATTTCCCTCTCATCAGGTTTTTCGGGAGGAATCTTGACATCAATTGTTTGTTTTAAAATATGATGACCACAAACAGTTCCCCTAACACCGTCGATATTAACTCTTGTTCCTAGCGGCGGTAATTTTCCGGCCATTTCCTTATAACCCTCATATTCAAAAGCTAGGCAACACATTAAACGACCACACATTCCAGAAATTCTTTCTGAACCACGATGAACAACTTGCTGCGCTTCTGCCATCTCGGAAGTAATCGAAGAAAATTCGCAGATAAAGCCCTGGCAACAAAGACCACGACCACAAGGACCGCAATCACCAGTAATTCTTGCTTCATCGCGTGTTCCAATCTGAGTTAAACGGATATTAGCACCAAAATGAACTGCAAGCTCTTTAACGAGTTCACGAAAATCAACTCGACCATCGGCAATAAAAGCAAAATTCATTCGATTGCCCTCAAAGGCAAAATGAACATCAACTAGTTTCATTGGTAAGGCAAACTTTTCCACTGCTTCGCGGCAATAGCTTAAAGCCTCATCTTTCTTGGCCTGGTCAGCCATTCTAGAAATATCTTCAAAAGTAGCCACTCGTAAGACTGGTTTTATTTCTGCTGTATTTTGTTTACTCTCCGCCGGACAAGCAACAACTTTTCCTAATTCCCTACCTAATTCAGTATCAACAACGACGTAATCGCCAGACACCAAATCTAAATCGGGATTTAAAAAATCATAAGCCTTATCCCAAGGAGCAAATTGTACTTGGACTATCCTCATAATTATGGATGTAGGACCAAGCTTATCTTAAAGAGAATATCTAACAAACTCGATAACATTAGCACCGCCTAAAACTTCTTTAACTTTTTTCTTATCATCCTTAATGAATTCTTGTTCCATCAAGCAAACTTCAGAATAGTATTTACCCATCTTGCCTTCAACAATTTTTTCTACCATGGCTTCAGGCTTACCTTCTTTGAGTAACTGCTCTTTATAAATTTCTTTTTCCTTATTCATTTCTTCAGCTGAAACTTCAGCTGGGATAATATATTTTGGATTAGCGGCCGCTACTTGCATAGCGACATCAGTAGCAATCTCAGTCTTACCAGCCTGATCTAAGGCCACGAGTACACCCATGCGTCCACCTAAATGAGAATAAGCAGCTACGCTTGCACCCTTAATAATAGCAAAGCGCTTAACGCCCATCTTTTCTCCAATAGTGCCACTCAAATTATTCAAAGCATCAGCCACAGTTACTCCATCCATTGGCAAGGCAAGCAAAGCCTCTAAATCAGCTGGCTTAGCTTCCTTAACAAGATTTAAAATCTGGTCAGCAAAGGCTTGAAATTTTTCATTGCGAGAAACAAAGTCAGTTTCAGAATTAAGTTCCAATACATAACCTTCGGTGCCATCAGCATTAACTGCTACCTTAACAACACCTTCATTGGTTTCACGATCAGTGCGCTTGGCTGCCTTAGCAATACCTTTCTTGCGCAAAATTTCCACCGCCTTATCTAAATCATTTTCCGCTTCTTTTAAAGCCTTCTGACAGTCAACCATGCCAGCGCCAGTTAAGTCGCGTAATTTTTTGATTAGTTCCATATTGTTAAACTAGGCAAGCCGGGGACATGCCGCCGACTTGCCTGATATTAAAATTTGCTTAGTTCTTAACAGTCGGCTTCGCTTCGCTTAAAGTTGCTTTAATAGCAGTTAATACTAAAGCGATGGTCTTAGTCGCATCGTCATTAGCGGGAATTGGGTAATTAGCTAATTCTGGATTAACGTTCGTATCGCAAATTGCGATGATAGGAATATTTTTCTGAATAGCTTCTGTTACCGCTGTTTCTTCTTCTTTGATATCCCAAACGAAAAGTGCATCCGGTAATTTATTCAAACTAGTTAAACCACCGACTCTTTCTTTGAGCTTAGCGATTTCACGATCGAACTCTAATCTTTCTTTCTTAGTATATTTATCAAGTTTACCCGACTCTTTCTTTTCCATCAGGTCGAGATATTTTTTAACAGACTTCTTAACAACTGGGAAATTAGTCAAATAACCGCCCAGCCATTTGCCGACGATATAAGGCTGATTAGTTTCCTCAGCCATTTTCTGCATTGGACCAGCTACTTGCTTCTTAGTGCCAACAAATAAAATGCTTTTCCCTTCAGTAACGAGCTTAGACATAAATTCTAAAGCTTCGCTCATTTTCTCTTGGGTCTTTTTCAAATCAATGATGTAGACACCATTCTTAGAAGTAAAGATAAATTGCTTCATCTTCGGGTGCCAACGATTAGTACGGTGGCCAAAGTGCATGCCGGCTTTCAGCATGGACTCCAAACTTGGAGTGTTGTGGTTCATAGTTTTTCTTTTTTACGTCTGCTCCCTCGCCTCTTTAAATGAGGAAGAAAAAGTGGCAGGAACTGCCACGGGAGCATGATGTTTTTAATTAATTAATAAATAAAAACTCTTGGGCTCAAGACACAAGAGTCTCTATCCCTAAAATATACTAATTCCTAGTAAATGTCAAGAGAAAAGCGCTTATTCTGTGGAAAATAAGGCCTCAACCTGCTCCTTAATACTTGGGTCTAATAAAATCGCTTGTCCTGCCGCCTGTTCGGCTCTGTCCTGATTTCCGGTTAAGAGATAAAGCTGGGTTAAACCAAGCCAAGCTTCTGGATGATCTTCGTTGCTTTCCAAGAATTTTTCTACCACAATAATCGCTCGTGGGTAGTCACCTTTCTGGGCCAAGAAAGCGGCGGTCGCTAAAATTGAGTTAGAAACTCCTAACTGATTAACTGCACCACCATCAATACATTTAGCAAAAGCCCCAAGCGCATCTTCATCTCTCTCCGCCATGGCATACATCTGTCCTAAGCGACAATAACTATTTGGATAATTGGTATTTAAGTTAGCAGCGTATTCAGTAACGGCAATCGCCTCTTCAATTTTTCCCTGCACTATCAAAGTTTGTGCCTTAGAAAAATATACCGGAATGCGTCCCGGAGTAGCGGCAATTGCTTTTTCGGAATATTCTAGAGCTAGATCAGAATAATAAGCACTCTTTTCTTTATCTTCATAAAAAATGCGAGCACCAACATCGTGTAGCTGTGATAATTGGAGTAAGAATAGACTATCATCAGGATTATAGGCCAAATTCTTTTTAGCGAGCTCAATTACATAATCATATTTTTCCTGAATCTGATTCTCTGGCAAAGAAGTAAATAAAACTGGATTAGCGGCCGCTAAATTAATTAGTGTTGCTCGACCATCACGATCAAGTGGTGTATCCGATAGAGCTTGCTGAAAAGCCTCAAGGCCGTTAGCCGGTCTGCCGCCCACTAGCTGCGCGTAACCCTCAATCACTCCTGTCATCATTTGCCATGGTCTAATACTATAAGCCGAAATAAATAACCAGGCGACCATAAGCAGGGCCGCTAGCAACCAGCCTTCACGCGCACCACGCAACCAATTAGCTGGAGCTGATTTTTCTGTTTGAGATGATTCTTCTTTAGGGCGCCAGATAATAAAGCCAATTAAGACCATAAGACCAATATAGGTAACAAAAGAATCAAAAACCGCCAAGTTCTGAATAAAGTAAGCCGCTAACAACGCAAAAATTATTACCACCTCTAAATTATGCTGACCAGAAGCACTAGCGCTAATGCGATAACCGCCCGCTTTTAACTGCTTATAAAGCGCAATCAAGATAAAGACAAAAATACTAAGATAAGTTAAAAGACCAGCTAAACCAGTGGTTGAAGCGATGTCTATTAAATTATTGTGCGCTCTATCAAAATAAGTTTCAACTCTATCATAATTAAAAAACTTGGGATCAAATTGACGATCAAAGATAATGGCGTAATTACCAAAACCAGTTCCTAGAACGGGATGACTACTAAAATCGCGCCAAGCTCCTTGCCAGGAAAGCAAACGTGTTTGAAAAGTTGCCTTCTGGGAAGTTAGATTGCGCAAGAAACTATTTTGAAACCAACTAGCTTGCTGTTGAGAAAAAATGAAGGCTACAACAATTACTGCAACGGCAGCAGCAGAAAGTAAAGTACGACGCAGAGTTTTATTTTCATGCAAAAAACCAACCAACAACATGATTAAAAATAAGCTAGCTGCCAAACCGATAATCGCTCCTGAGGTGCGCATGCGAGCAAACTGTAGAAGCATAATTAAAACTGGCACCAAATAAGCATAGCGCCAGCTAGAGCTCGTGCGGAAAAACAAAATAGCTGCAAAGAAAAGATTAAAAATTAAATAACCACTGACATAAGCGGTATTGCCAATCGTACTATAAGAGTGCTCGCCTAATAAACCAAAAATACTAACTAAAGTTCCGGCTGACACCGAAGCAATCAGTAATACTTCCCATTCTTTCCAAGTACGAAAGACTGTAAGTAAGATAAAGAAGAAAATAAGGAAATGGAAAAGATGAAAGAAGCCAAGCATACGCTCAATGTCCCCCCAAAAACTTAAATTAAAATCTACTCCCGTAAAAGCAGAAATTAGAATCACAGCAAAATAAGAAAGTAACCCGTAAATTATCAAATTGAGTTTTGGTCGGTATGAAGGATAGCGTAAAATAAAAACTAACCAAACGGCCGCCAAAACTTCCATCAAAATATTGAAGGAAAGTTGTTTGGAAGAAATGTAAGGAAACAGTAAACTAGAAAAAACAAAGAGAACAATAAAGAGCGAGGCAATAATACCGCCCTGCAAAATACGCAGGTAACTTTTCTCTAACATATGGGGTTATAAAATTAAGATTTCTGATTTTTAATAGAAACTAAAATAATTATATAACATTTCACAATAAAACCATAACCCTATTTGACTTTTATTTAATAAAGTGGTAAACTATAGCTAGGATTAGTTCTTTTAAAGATACAGAAGACAAAAAAACTTGCAGCAGCCGATTTTGCTGGGGGTAAGAAGAAATTAACTCTTCACCCCTAACTCTAAACATATGTTTAGATTATTTGGCAATTTCCTCGCCCTGCTTGTTGCCATTGTCATCATGAAATGGCTAATTCCAACTGAGACAGTTGAGCTTGCTAATGAAATTCTAGTCAAAATTTTGACTATTATTAGAGATTTATTAGCAATGATTCAGCTACCCCAATAATGCAAAGGCTTCCCTCACCGGAAGCCTTTTTTCTTCTCTTGACAAATTCTATAATATGTGCTATACTATAGGCATAGAAAATGAAACAAGTTTCTGTCCTAAGGTACGGGGGTCGTATCAAACAAAGCACTTTAAAAACCATTAGTAAAATGAACAAAAGCATTAAGACAGCTTTATTGGCCATCATTGTGATTGCCGCATTCCTCTTTGGAGCCGCTACCTCTCAGGCTCAAAACGCAATGCCTGTTTACCAAAGCAAATCTGATGAGGTACTTAGCGTCTACAGAAAGGCGCTGGAGCTCAACGAAGGACGGTTCACCGATCCCAACTTGATTTTCGTAGGGGACACTGTCCTCTTTCCGGCCCATTATGGACCTGGAATTGAAGCTTGGGTAGCTAACGAGCCGACCGAAGGAAGACACGATTCATTCTGGAGATTGAGCGAGAAGTATGTTGCCGGTCAACTGGTAACAGTTCCCGCGGATACGATGAAAGTCAAGATTGTTATGCCTGTTCCTGAAGAAAAAAGCGATGAAGCGAAAAATGGAAAATCTTGGAGCAACTGGCTTCTCGCTATTGCCATAATTTTAACAGGATTATTCCTGGTGGCACTATTCTTGAACTATCTCTTCAAGCGACCCGGAAACGCCGACAGCTTTCAGCCAGTCGGAGGAAACATTGACGCAATGCCGCGCGAAAACACTCTAACATTAACAATGATGCGCTACCTGCGTCCTGGTGAACGTTTAATAAACTTCCGCACCGGAACACTGGGTAACAGCTTAGGCAAACGCCGCTTCGCCGTTAACATGGAATTCGGTGACAATGTTCGCCGCGATGTTTGGATGAATACTGGCGAGAGAGTCTCTACCGCGATCATCGAAGATGCAAATGGCAACCGCCGCACCCAACACTTAAGGAACGCTTGTTCCAACGGTTTTGGAGGAGGTTCCTTTGAACTTCCTAATGGCTGGTTCATTACCTACGATCAAAGCGAAGAGGCTGGTCGCGTTATGACTGAAAGCGATGGCCAAGGTGGTCAACGTCTGGTTGTAACACCAACAACTCCTGCTCCGTTGTCCACACCAACTCCTGCTCCTTTCCAAAGTAGCTTAAGTAGCCTGGTGCAAGTTGTCCAGGGACTGCAAATGGAAAAAGGTTCCAACGTCGATATCAACTTTAAAGAAAACGAAGACGAAATTAATCTTACAATCAAAATCGGCAAAATGCGACGAGAAAAAAACAAGTAAGCTTAGTGCCTAAAAACTTATTAGAACAAAAGCAGTGAAGCTTTTCAAAAACACAAAAGGCTATTCAGAGGAATAGCCTTTTTTCTTTGTCTAAATTGTTATTTAACCTTAGAACAAGCTGCCACCACCATCTTCAATCATTAATGCCGGAGTAGTTGTCGCGTTTGGCTGACAAACACGTAACGCATTACGATATGTTTCCCAGATAGTAGTATGAGCCTTCTTAGCAGCTTCTTTGGCAACAGTAAACGATTCGCGGAAAGCCTGAGTACAGAGACCCATAGCGGTTTTCTGCTGATTCATTAGCACTGTAGTTGAGGCCGTAGTAGAAGCATTAACAGTAGCAAGTAGGGCCACTTCCTGACAGGTTGTGCGTGCGCTTATTGCAGCGTTTAAGGCAGCAGTAGTAGAGGCATTATTATTTACTAAAGCAGCGTCCTTAATCTCAATAGCATTAATCACACAAGTAGCATTTGTTGGCTGAACGTACATTGCTGGAGTGGAAGTTGCTTTTGACTTTTCCTCATCTCTACCATCATCATTAGTATTTTTATCACTACTTTCCTTCTTTAGTCCCCAAAGCGCAGTGCCAACTTTTTTAATCTGATCATACTGATTTATTAACCACGGAGCAGCAATTTTTTCCATTTGCTTAACGGCTGCCTGAGCTTTCTCAGGAAGCTTATTAAACTTTTCCAACAAAGGAGCGGCTACTGGACAAGTAGTGGTAGACATCTGACCAATTTCAGCTTCCGTCTTTTTTACGCCATATAAGTCATTTCCCTTACGTGCGATATTTTTATAAAGACAAATCTTATCTGGTGATGGAATCTTTTCCAAACCACCAACTAGTTCACGTTCTTGAATCTTATTAGACGTAGTCACTGCCGTGTTTGTGGCTTCTACATCTTCAGCAAAAGTTGGAACGACTAGACCGGCACCCAGTCCCAACATAATCGCTAAAGAAAAAATGATTAATTTTTTCATATTTTTTATATTGTTTATTAACTTTTAACCTTTTAATTATAGCACAAAAATAGCTTTAGCGACAGTTGTGGCGACGCGCTTATCAAAAGGATCGGGCAGTATTTCTTCAGCACTGGGATTTATTACCAAGCTAGCCAAATTTTCTGCAGCCCGGACTAACATTTCATCGGTAATATCATTAACTCGATTATCAAGAGCGCCGCGAAATATTCCTGGGAAAGCTAAAACATTATTAATTTGATTGGGGAAATCACTGCGACCAGTAGCAACAATAAAAGCACCAGCTTCTCTTGCTTCATCTGGCATAATTTCCGGAGTTGGGTTAGCGAGTGCAAAAATAATTGGTTGCTCAGCCATAGTTAACACCATCTCTTTCGTCAAAACTCCTGGCGCGCTCACGCCAATAAAAATATGAGTGCCTACTAAAACCTCAGCTAGTCCGCCAACCTTATTTTCTAAATTAGTAAGCACGGCTAAAGTTTTTTTAGCCGGACTTAACTCAGGACGACTAGCATAGATAGCGCCTTCCCTGTCAACTACCGTAATATTTTTAAATCCGTAACCTAGTAACAATTTTGTAATCGCATCACCAGCCGCGCCAGCACCATTAATTACTAATCGCGCTTCTGCCTTATCTAGGTTTCTAAGTTTCAAAGCATTAATTAGACCTGCCAACACAACCGTTGCGGTACCATGTTGATCGTCATGCATTACTGGAATATCTAATTCCGCCTTAAGACGAGCTTCAATTTCAAAACAACGTGGCGCCGAAATATCTTCAAGATTAATGCCACCAAAATTAGGCGCTAAATATTTAACAGTTTTAATTATTTCTTCCGTGTCTTGCGTTGCTAAGCAAATCGGAAAAGCATCAACGCCAGCAAACTCTTTAAACAAGGCGCATTTCCCTTCCATTACTGGCAAGGCCGCTTCGGGACCAAGATTGCCCAAACCTAAAATCGCACTACCATCACTAACAACAGCAATAGTATTGCCTTTTAGAGTATGAGTATAAGCTGCGCCCTTATCTTTAGCAATTAAACGCGATACTTCAGCGACGCCAGGGCTATATGCTAAAGAAAGTTCGGAGCGGCCGGTTAAAGGCACTTTGCTCCGAACTTCTAGTTTTCCTTGATGATTTTTATGCAACTCTAAAGCTGCTTGGTAGACATCCATGATTAATAACTTTCAAACAATGAAGATTATTTAATACCAGCTGGGGTAGCTGTGTTAAGACCAGCAGTAACACCGGCGGTATCAGCGCCTAAACAATATTTAAGAGTATAGGAGGTTTCATCGCTACCAGAGTCAATTAAAGTATAGGTATACACAGTTGAGCCAGTGCAACCATCGTCAGGCATAGGAGGAACTGGGATAGTAGCCATGTAAACTGTACCACCATAAGACAAGACTGCACCTGGAGTGACACTAGCAGTAGCTGGAAAAGTATTAGCATCATGCTTGTATAAAGCTAATGCGCTCTGTAGCTGTTTAACATCTGCCAAACGCTTAGAATCGCGAGCTCTGGCTCTTGAGGCTTGTAAAGCAATAACCGAAACCGTGGCTAAGATACCAATGATGGCAATTACGACTAACAGCTCTATGAGGGTGAACCCTTTCTTTTTCATAGTTTTGGTTTTTAAAAAAGTTAAAATTTCAATAATGACGTCAATTAATGACGACACCTTAATTTTACTAAATTTGCGCAAATAGCGCAAGTAAAAAGCACTAAACCCCTGAGTGCTTTAATAAAGAATTATGTTAGTCGCCGCTTGTTTTATTTCTTTCATGAAACTGAAATCAAAAATTAACAACGCAAGAATAAGAATTATAAGAAGAATGGAATGAGTAATAATAGACTTATGTTGTATGGTGATGCGAACGAAAATATTAATTAACAAAACAATAATTAGCAATAACAAGAAACCAACATAGAAGTATTTAGAAAACTTTAGAAACCAAGCGGCTTTTGATATTTTTTCCTCACTTGAAGTTGTGATCTGTACCGGTTCGTCGGCTAAAACAGCTTCCTGTTCAACTAGACTTGGCAAATCTTCTTCCACCATTACCACTTCAAAAACTTCTTCCACTTCTGTGTTAATGGTAGTCGTAGGCACAATTTCTGCTGCCTCAACCTCGCTAACTTGCTCCATTTCGACTTCAGTGACTGGGACAACCAGTTCTAAATTTGTTATCGGTGCCAAGATTTCACTCGCCTTAGGATTAATTTCTGAGGCCACAATAATTACATCAACTTCAGAACTTGGCTCGATAACTGGTTCAACAACTGGTTCGATAACAGTTTCGACTACTTGCTCAATAATCGGCTTGGGTGTTTCCACTACTTTTTGCACGACTGGCTCAACCACAATATCAGCGCTACTCTTATAAGCAAACATTTGGACCATTAAATTAGTTGTTTGCCCATCGATTTTTCCTTCTACCACAGCCAACCCAACATGAGTATATTTAGGATTTAATAGATTTTTCTGATGCGAAGGTGAAGCCATAAGAGCTGAGTGCGCATCAGAAGCACCAACAAAATTCATCGCCAAATTTTCGCCAACCAAAAGATACTCATAAGCGCTGCGATTAACAAAATGCCATGGCTTTCGTCCGTCTGGACTGGTATGGGAAAAATAATTATTAATCACCATGTCCTCAGCTTTAGTCTGGGCCGCCTGATTAAGAACAAAATTTAATTCCAAGGGCTGAGAACCGGCGGCAACGCGCGATTCATTAGTCAAAATTAAAATATCACTAACAATGGCTGGGGACATTTCCGCTGTTTCTTGATATACAGAAAACAAATAGCCAACCAAACCAACTTTCATCAGTAATAAAACTAAGGCGATAATAGTTAACTGCTTTGGACGCAAAATCTTCGGGCGATTATCATTATTATCGTTAGGAATAAAATAATCCTTGAAAATTTTACTAGCGTCACGGCGATATTTTTTAAAACTCTGTTTGCCAGTTAAAAGCTCTTTTACTTCCCTTTTTTCCTCAACTAAAAAATCCTCGAGATTATCCTTGATATTCTCTTGCTTTTTTTTAACTGATTTTAGCCATTTTTCTAACATAAATGAAGCTACAAGTAACAGCTTTTAGTTTAACATTTTTGTTTTATTCTGTCAAAATTTGCTCAGAAATTACTACTAAGCGTTTTTCTGTAGAATAAATCGGATGACAAGTATACATTGTTAAAACTGCCTCCTCACTTCTATTATACGGCGAAGCGTCAGAAGGTTCAACAATTTTTATTTCCTTAACGCGATAATAATAATCCTCACCCTCCCAGACGACAGAAAAAGTATCACCTACTACTAATTTGTGGAAGAGATAAAAAGTTATATTATTTGGAGGCAAATATTTAAAGCGATGACCGGTAATAACCGTATTACCTCCCTGGTCAGGTGTTGAGCCCTTAGGATCAAGCCAGGCACCCAAAGAAAGCCCGTAGTCTTCGTTATCAGTAACTATTACCGGCGCGTTCACGCCAATTTTTGGAATGATTAAGCGGTTAGACGAAACCGCATACTCGCTTTGCGGTAAACGACTCTTAATCTCTTCAACCTCTGCCGTTACTTGCACCACATCCTGATTATCAATATCAACTGGGGTGGCAATTCGATATTTTATTTCTGGATAAAACGGTAGAAGAACTAAATAAGCAGCTAAGACAAAAAATAAAAGCTCTAGCACTAAGGCTAGAGCTTTGATATTTCCAGAATTCTGAAGAAATTGAACTTTCATTTTATTCTAACTAGGCTTTAACAAACGCCTTTCTTCTCAAGAATAGGCTAGTTCCAGCAAAAGCAGTCAACAGCGAAAGTAGCGCCAAGAATTCAATCATATTAAAACCAGTTTCTGCTAACACTATAACTCTTCTAACTTCAATACTAGCAGGAGCGGTTACATTATCATGATTATCGGACCTAACACTGGCGTCACTGATATAATGATTAGCAAGCACGCTAGAAGCGATATCAACCTTTACGACGACTTTCTTGTTTTCGCCCGGATTTAAATCTCCAAGCGCCCAGGTCCATTCATCGCCACCAAAGTCACTATAGGTAAAATCATTAGGCAATACATTCTTTAAAATAGTATTGAATGATGTTAAATCGCCAGTATTAGTAACGACAATTTCATATTCAACACCCTTCGCTCCAGCATTAACGACTGGCGTTAATGCTTTGTTGGTTAGCGTTAATACAGGCGCACCTTCTTCACCTAAGACAATTACTTGATTGGTGCCTGGCGCACAAGACAGAGTTTGAGTTAAGGGCTTCTCTTCTCCCACAATTTCTGAAAAATTATATTTAGAAATCGGACGGAAATAATAATAAGTATTTGGCTCTAAATTATTAATTACAACACTGTGACCAGTTACCTGAGTGCCAGTTAAAACGGTTGAGCTAGCATAGCCATAATTAGGTGCGCTACCAAGGCTTGAACCAGCGCGAGAAATAGTGTCATAAACAGCACGAGAATCAGCGGCATAAGTTGTTAACCAACTTAAAGTGACATCAACCTTACCATTACTAGCGCACTGCATTGTTATTTGTGGATTGGTAATTGAAAAAGGAATAAAACCTCCTCCACCACCACCGCCGCTACCTCCTCCACCACCACCAACAGTTCCAGTGCCACCACCTCCGCCACCACAGGATTGAGTGTTACAGGCCTGGCTCTGAACTGCGGGCTTAGTTAATACATCACAATTGGTATCAGGGACCACTTCTTGGGTTTGAGTATTTATACAGGTAATCGGCTTTGTTTGAATTCCGCCGCCGCAAGTGACAGAACAAGCTCCGTAATTCTCAGCGGTTACCCAGGAATAAGTTGCTTCTTCCTGGCTGCCATTTTTCTTTATACCAGCACAAACTGCTCTAACGCTATTGGCATTTAAGCCTGTTTGCCCATAAAATGCGTGCACTCCTCTTACCGAGGTGGCTCCACTAATATGTAAATCTGTATTAACCTTCTCTGTTGTGGTTGCATAATTTACTCCATCAGCTAAATCAGCGTGAGGACTACTAGTAGCTACGGGGGTACCATTTTCATCAAAGAAAACTAATTGATATTGTTCTTGAAGTTGATTAGTTTTGTATCTATCATAATAGCCATCATAAGCTTCAAGAGTTACTGAATAGTCACCCTCAGGGATTACTTGACTAACGACATTAGTCATTGATCCTGAAAGATAAGTAGCGAAAAGGATATTTTCATCAAAATTAAATACATAATCATAATCATCTGCTTCAAGTGAGCAAACGGGAATAACCTCCTCTATCTGACAGGTGCTACTACATGTAAAACCATGTCCGTATCCATCAGGAAAAGAATTGCTATCACACTGTTCTAATGCTTGATTAATTACACCATCGCCACAAGTTGGTCCAGAATCGACAGACTTCTTTAGGCCGAAACAAACAGCATTCAAACTATTTGGCCCCTCGGCACCCGTATTATCATTGTGATAATAAGCATGTACTCCTTTTACCGTCTTTACTCCAGTTAATTGTAGGGCGGTATTAACTTGCTGGGTTGTGCTTGCAAAATTTACTCCATCATCTAAATCAGCGTGAGGACTACTAGTGGCCACGGGGGCACCATTTTCATCAAAGAATACTAATTTATATTGTTCATTTTTTTGATTAGTCTTATACCTATCAAAGTATCCATCAAAAGCCTGAACGGTTACAGAATATTGGCCATCTACAACCGAGGAAACATTATAACCAGGGGTACTAGAAGCATTTCCAGACGAACCGTCACTAAACAACCTGACGTCGCCTAAATCAATAACATAATCATAATCAGTATCATCAAGTTCACATTGAGGAGTAACGACTTCTACTTTACACTCATTATTACAAGTAAAACCATCTTCATATCCCGTTGAAAAGTCATTGCCATCGCATTGTTCTAAATCTTGAACTATCCCGTCGCCACAACTTGGCTCAGGGCTCGATATCTTCTTCAAACCAAAACAAACAGCATTCAAACTATTTGGCCCCTCGGCGCCAGTAGTACTATTATGATAATAAGCATGGACTCCTTTTACCGTACTCGCTCCACTTATATATAGATTTGTATTAACCTCCTGGGTCATTGTTGTATGGTCTACGTTATCAGCCAAATCGGCATGAGGACTACTTGTCGCTACCGGTAAACCATTTTCATCAAAGAATACTAACTTATATTGTTCATGATCTTGAGAGACCCCAGATCTGCCACTATAACCATCGTGAGCTTGTAAGGTTACTGAATATTCGCCATCATCAAGAAAGGAAACATCATAAGGCAAGGTTCTCGAATTACTAAGGGAAGAATTACTCAATAACCTTGTATTGTTTAAATCAATTATATAATCAAAATTGGACCCATTAAGCGTGCAGACAATCTCAGCCGGTTCATCGGGTTCAACTGGCTCCACTGGTTCAACTGGCTCTTCCTGAGAATCTAAGTTCTTAGGATTAATGGCAACATCTTTATTTCCAATATTTTTGCCACCTACTCCTGAGGTCAAATTAAAATGCAAAGTAGCACCATTGCCATAATCTGAGGCATTATCTCCAAGCACTGCTAGCCATTTTAATTCAACATCATCACTAAGCGCCTTAAAATTTAAAGTATATTCAATTTTAGACTGATTCCCGCTCGTTATTATGTTAGAGAAAGACAAGGTGTCTGCACTAGCATTCCAAGAATCAGGACTTTCAAATCTATCATAACCGATTACCCCGGAACCATTTTTGTAATCATGAGCAACGCCTACAGAATAAGAGGAACCGGCCTCTAAATTTTTAATAGTTAGTTTCACAGGCACAGAATCGCCCTCAGCATAACAATCATCACTATTATTACAAATATTTCCGGATACAAAGCTTAAATTAACTTTTTGGCCCTGTAAAGTGTATTGAATAGCGGCTGCCTCAACCGGGGTTGGAGCAACAAAAAACACGCCCAGATAAGACATGTTTATAATTAGCATTAACATCACCGATAGCCGAAGCGTACGCAAAAAACTTCACCCTTTTTTGCTCACTGTTGGAGCATGTACTCTTTTAAACATATGTTTAAAATTAATTAATAATCTTCTAACTAAATATATAAAAATTAATAAATTTTAAATTTGTCAAATGTTTGCGTTCTCATACTATCAAGCCGAGACACAAGGAAATTCATTACATTAGATAGGGTCTATTATTAACAAAAATCCAGGTTTTTCAGCCTAGATATTATAACAATTTTTTGGTTTATTGCCAAGAGCAACCTATCGCCCAGCCAAAAAGATATTGGTTGCAATAAATAGCACGTAAACAAACAGCAGTATTCCGCCCTCAAACCGACTTAAACGACGGTCACTGTGAGCAAAAATTATAAAGAGAATAATAATTAAAGAAATAAAGAAAGCCAACGTGTAATAAACCGGGCCGATTGTAAAAACAATTGGATTAAGCACAGCTAAAATACCCAACACTAAAATATTAGTAAAAGCGGAGGCCACTAAATGACTAAGCGACAAGTCTGATGCCTTGCGTCGCCAAGAAGTAAAGGTAATCATTATTTCCGGTAAATTTGTGCCAATTGAAAATAATAAGATACCAATCAATAATTTACTAATCTGAACTGTTTCAAGTAACACTAAGGTAACTTGAATAATCCAGTGTGAAGTAAGAATAACGGCAATTAAGCAACCTA
>CAYGOK010000004.1:26353-46745 GCA_964351585.1 uncultured Gammaproteobacteria bacterium
AAGGTAACTTGAATAATCCAGTGTGAAGTAAGAATAACGGCAATTAAGCAACCTAGGGCAATAAGCAATGATTTGCCAATCTTTCCTTTATCAACGAGCGCCATGCCCTCGCCAAGCGGCGAACGATTAAGACGGTATAAATAAAGAATCAAACCAACATAAAGAAGAATCATCATTAAGCCATCAAAGGTGCCGAACTTACCGTCAATACCAAAAAGAAAAGGTGACAGAATAATCAAAGAAGACGGTAGCAATGATTTTAAATTATGGTCAGTTTCGATACTGCGACCAAGCATTAAACTGGTACCCAAAATTAACCCAAAAACCACCACGATGCCACCCATAATATTTCCCACTGATAAAGTGGGGGCGTGTTCTAAAGTGGCATTAATGCCCACGGAAAACTCGGGTAAGGTTGTAACTACGCCCAATAAAACGCCCAGAGTAAATAACTTCATGCGCAGCGCCAAGGCAATGCTACGAATATGCTTTACTGCTAAATCAGCCGTAAAACCTAATATTCCAAATAAGACTAGTAATAAAACTAGATTTAGCGCAATTGACATATATGATTAAAGATTCAAACTAGCTAATTCCTTGCCCCAAGCAGCTGCTCGTTCAACTTCTCCATCTTTAAATAAGCCTTGCTTACCGGTAACAATAAAACCTTGCGCCGAAGCAATTTTACGACCACCGCGCTCTTCTAAAATCTTCAAAATTTTTGGCGCTGCGTAGCCAGTGACTTTCATTAGCATTCGTAAAGGTAAATTTTGTTCAACCTCAAGAAAGCGCGTGTCAAAAGCTGCTACTCGTTTACCAGCTAAAGCATTTACTGGAATACGCTGTAAAAATTCTTGCATCGCTTGCTTAGGTCGACCACCATGAGTAGGTGAGCCAACAACAATTAAGTCGGCCGGTATCACGCGGTCAAATTGAATTTCTGAGACATCGAGTGCCTCTGCTAATCCCTCGGGCATAGCCTTAGCAATTGTCTTAGCAATTACCTTAGTGTTGCCATACAGTGAATCGTAAATGATGATAATTTTCATAATAAGTTAATTATATCATAAGAAAATAAAAAACCCGCAAAATTGCTCTTGCGGGTCGCACTGAGAAAGATATCCTCTCCTTGTATCTATCTCCTGATGCTAATGGTGTAACTGTGCCCAATTTGGTGTCCGTTGTTACAGACCTCATCCTCAAAGCCTGTTCCGCAAATATTGCAGCCACGGCCAACTTGTTGACACCTAACGGATTTCACCTTTTCTTTTTTTGTACTTTTTACTTTTTTTTCTGACATGATTACTCGTATTTAGTTATACATATTTTCAAACAACTGAGGTAAGTATAACATAATAGGAAATAATTGTCAAGAAATACAAAAGCCTCTACGTTAAAATTAAAGGCTATTTCAGTAATTTTGTTTAAAATTACTTAAAAATCTTGACAAATTAAAGCCACTGGACCAGACTTGGCTAAATACTTCCCCAGACCATCACTATTACTCACGATTACGGATTTCGGCAAATCTATATCCTCCCTTTCCGCTCTATCGGTTGCCTCCATTAATAAAGCTGCTAAACTGTTTCGACTGTCTAACAGCCCTGAATTGCTAAGTAAGGAGTCGGCAAGAAGCGAATAGAAATCCGGAGAATGCTTGTTACTTGAGACGAAATCTCCAACTGTAAAAAACAAATCCTTACCCACACACTTGCTAGTAACACATGGTGAATTATAACAAGCGTTATAAACAAATTTAGCAACCTCACCGGCATCAAAAGATATTAAGTGATTCCCATAGGCTCCGGTTGTTCCGGAAAATTCCAGCTCCCGAGAATTTAGTCTCTTAAAAGAACCATTGGCCAAGAAAAACGGTGAGTAAAGAGTTTCCTGAAAACGATCATTATCATATTTTACTTCCGCTGGTAACCAACCGTCTTGTCTAAAATGACGATAGGCAATATCAGAAAAACTATTTGCCTCTTTAAAGCTTATTAAATCAACAGTGACCACAGTTCCAGCGTCATAAAAACGAAGAGCTAAGATAAAGTGCCCTTGAGCACCGACATCATCAGAAGCTTCTAAAAAGGTTCGACAAAGAAAGGTGGCTGGATTGTGTGGTTCATAGTCATCAAGAACAACCATAGAACAGGCTGAGGCAGAGCCATAATTATCCTTAAACCTGACGGCTTGCGGAAAGGCCTTTATTAACCTCAAATCGAGAAAATCTGAACCAAAACGTTCAGTAAAAAAATCTAATCTTGCTGTGCTTTTCATGTTTAAAATTTTAAGGTACGACGGTGTCAAGCTTATGATAAGATAGTATTTTTGTCAACATTTATTAAACCTGATATAATAAAAAACTAATTATATTTTTTTATTTACTTTTACTTATTTATGCATAAATACTTAATTATCTACGCCCATCCTAATCACGACGGTCATAACGGTTTTTTATTAAAAACTCTAAAAGAAAAACTTAAAACTAAAAATATTGATTTCGATATTTTAGATTTATATCAACAAGACTACAGTCCAGTGTTAAAAGGAAACGAATTGTACACCGCCGAACATCGTGACGTGGCCGCTGAAACAAAAATCGTCCAAGAAAAAATCAAAACAGCTGACCGTCTTATTTTTATTTACCCGACCTGGTGGCAAAATATGCCAGCCATTCTTAAAGGTTTTTTTGATAGAGTCTTTATTAGTAATTTTGCTTATGTCTACAAGAACGGTATCCCGTTTGGTCTACTAAAAAATAAACGTGCCGCTGTTTTTACCACAACCAGCGGTCCGGCTTTTTTCTTTTATTTAATTGGCAAACCATCCCTGCGCCTAGTCACTCGCTACGTTCTGCTTTTTTGTGGCATTAAAAGCAAGGGCTTCTTTTTAGGAAATGCGAGAAAATTAGAAATAAATAAAATCAAGTTAAATAGACTAGCTGAAAGCATTGTCAGCTACTTAGCCTAAAAATAAGTACAGATCTTACTCTTTTTGCCCTATGTTTGACAAAATACTATATTAGTGATATAATATTTCTCGTTGAACTTTAAAATTATTATAATGGACGCAAACCAATTAGCCTTGGACATCTTGGCTTTCTTAAATGAAAATTTGGCTTTAATTAGCCATAAAAAAACTTGCAGGAACTGGGACAAGGCTTTTAAAAGAATAGCCCCTGTTCTAGAGGAAAAAGCGGCGCTCGACAAAGTAAACGCCAAAAAATCCGAAGGATCGGCCGACTTCTCTGCTCTATCTGCTCAAGATAGAAACTTTTGTCTAGAAATTGCTCAGATGCGATTAGAAACAATGCTACGAGACCAGTATGAAATCCTGCTCACCAGGCAAGATAAAAGACTATCAGCGGTGATGGCGAGGATGAGTGCTAATAATCAAAAAGGTAAAGATCCAAATCTTAAGCCTTGGACAAAGGATGGTCTAACCAGGCAAAACAAGAAATTAATGGACATCGTCAGGAAGGATCATTCCAACCATTCTTTGCTTAGAGCAGACCTGTACATGTTTATTGCTTACATCCAAAAAGCCCCCAAAGCCTAGCATCGGACAAAACAAACCAGAAGGAGCGCCTTTAAGACGCTCCTTTTTTCTTTGCTATTTTTTTATTTTTCGAGGCTTAATACTTATAGCAATGAGCGTTATATGCACTTTCCAAGAAGCTAACACAATCGCCTTGGTTTTTAAAATCATATCCGTCCATTAATTTCCAACCTCCCTTTTTGCAATCATCCTTATCATAGGGTCGCAAACAAACATCTTCCGGCGGAGTCTCAGTTGTTGTATTTTTAACACTAACAATATGAACATCCTCACTCCAGTTATTTAAATTAGTATCATCAATATAGGAAGAATCAAAAGCCTGAAAAGCAATCGTGTAATTTCCGTCTGGAGTCAGAGTCGTATTAGTATTCCAGTCATAGCTAATGCCAGCAGCACAGTCAGCTGCTAAATACGTTTGAGAAAATACATCTTCAACAATTTCATCTTTGACAGTCTTAACAGCTAAGCGACAGGTAGCTAAATTCGCGTCGGAAGCACTAGCTTGAATAGTAACAGTTCCCTTTACTTCTGCGCCATCAGCGGGCGTTATAATCATCACTTCCGGTTTAATATTATCAATTACTGAGAAATCACGCTCTAGCCTAATAGGACTTTCACCTAATGATTCTTTAGGATCGAAGATAAAACAATATTTTCCGGGCGCCCAAGTACTGGTGTCATCAGATGCAGTAAATAAATTATTATCCCAATTATATTGCGTGACCGTAGCGACGCCAACATTTCCAATCTTAGCGGCACCCGTTTCAGAACATGAGCCAAATTTTACCCACCAATCTAAGCCGTCATTTGAGTTATCATTATAGAGCTTAGCTTCTAGAGATAGGCTACCAGAGATTACTTGGTCTAAAGTTGGAGAAATGATTTCTGCCTCACGAACTGGGTTTGGAGTAACGGGCCAAGCACAAGAGGTTTCATAAGAATACTCTCCCCAGCTTGTGAAACTTTCCTTAACGGCTGTATAAAAACTACCATGAGATGCCGTAATTCCATCGGTTCCGCTAGCAATATTGGTCATTCTATAATAAACGTCACTAAACGGATTCGTATCAAACCAGCCAGCTATAGAGCTTTCAAAGCTTTGATAATAAACATCACCTGTATATTCTGTGCGTCTTGCCTCATCTATTGCTAATACGCCTAAACTATTTTTAAAAAACATGCCATGGCGATTACCGCCAATATTTTCTCCAACACGATAAGCGGGATCCCTTAGCTCCCAATGTCCAAAATTGGTTCCGCTTTTATCAATAATATCCATTTTTACTAACAAAACGCCGGTACCATCGTTATAAAAACTGTGTTTAAAATTATACCAACCGCTTTTGTTTATATCAGCTAGAACAGGACCGGCCTCAGGCGTAAGATAGTTTACATCATTTGTTGCGGTACAAATAAATTTCTTAGTCTCAGAAAAGCCACAACTAAACACGAAGTCATGTGCCCCACTACAATTACCCTGATTAGGATCATAAGCCCTAGTAGCTGAAGTCCAATTAAACATTTGACCGTTTACATAACTTGGATTGTCTACATCCAAATATATATCAATTGAGGTTGTATATCCTAGCGTTTCACCGATCGCTTGCAACTGATTAAAAGGCGTAAAAAAGCCCGAAATCAATACTAGTATCAGGAAGCTAAAAAACTTCTTGCGCATAGTTTTATATTATTAATTAATTAAAATTATTACTTTAACCCATTGGTCGCGCCTTGCGCCATGCAGAGGAGCGTTGACCGGTGACCACTAAACCCCAGTTAAGATATTTCTTACCGTTACTGTCCCGATGATGCCAACGCAACAAAAGATCATCATAAGATAAATACGTTCTACTGAGAGAGTAAGGGTCTTCAAAATAAATTCTCTTGCTATCATATCCAATTGCGACAACATAATGACCATCATCCCAATCATTTTTCCAGTCAACATTTTCCTGACGTGTCCAAGCTTGTAATAAAAGAATGACTGGCGTTTTTTTATTAATATAATCTTTAATCTCATCAATTGTGATTTTCCCGGACGTACATTTTAATTTATAACTTTTAAAAACAGCCTTCATGTTTTCTGGGGTCGTGCCATGGTCATGATTTGTGCCTGCTTCTTTAATAATTAACCCCGCCCTAACATCAATACCATAATAAATTAAAATTGACTGAATCGCGCTAGCACCACAATCCCAATCGTAAGCTTGGCGCAATTCAGGAAATGGTAAAATTTTCATAAGAATCATGTTACATAAACAATTTATGAACTCATTATAACCTACTTTTTAGTAATAAAAAATAGGTCTTTTTATGACCTATTATTTAAGTAATACTCTAAATTAATTTTATTTAATTAAAAATAAAACCGTCTGGTTAAGGGACGGTTTTTCTTTGGCATATCTTATTAAAGTTATTATAATAGGATATCCAAAAATTCGTTAAGATCAATTACTCGAGCTGATACTTTTGGCTGATAAGTTTTTTTACCCCAAGCTGAGCGAAAATGTAATCCCGACAAAAAATTAATTTGTCTTCTTAGAGTATCAATTTCTGATAAGCCAAACTCCTCGGACAAACCGAAGATAATTTGTTGCCACCAGACATCATCAAGCACTTGAGACAAGTCAGCGTCACGCAGAATTTTTATAGACTCAGATTCATCTCCCAGGTAATCGTGTGGCCATTCGGTCATCCTGATAAGCTCCTTGATTCGATGAAATAATACCTGATCCTCATCAAGAATATTAACTTCCAGTGATGCTATCGCTTTAGCAATCTCTGCCCTATCATTTCCCATCTGGCCACTATGACCATAGTCATGAAACAAGGCGGCAATTAGCAAGACTCGCATTTCTTCTTTTCCCAACTTCTCATATTTTCCTCCCAAATATACCTGACAGAGAACATGAATAATGTGTCGAAAATTATGATAGGGATTACGTCGATTCGGTGCCTGAAAAATCAAGCGGAAATAATAACGCAAATCACCATCATACAAACCTTCGCGATTAGTCACGATGTTAAGAATAAGATTTTTTCTAATTTTGATGTTTCTCATACTAGTACCTCCTGTTTTTTATACTTCATATAATAATACATCATCAAACCATAAAGCATCATGGCCGAAAAATTGAAGAGTAAAAGTGGCCAATTAACGATTAGCGATGAGTAAACGAGCCAGAAAGCAGAGGTGAAAAGAAAAATGATTATCATTCTCGGCTCAACTGCGCCAACTGACTTAGCCCGATAAATAGCCATTACTTGACTTCTTAAAACCCAAAGGCTGATTAAAAGCAGAATAGCTAGCAAAAGGTCCTTATTTTCCAGGACTATCATCAAGGGGACTATAATCGCTGATAAAATTAAGGCGACTTTATCCGAGGATGACAATAATCCGAATTTAAAGATTCCAATAACAATTGGCAAGCAAGTTAAAAATAACAAGCCATTAAACATCATTGCCATACTTCTATTATGCCACCCATAATACATGAAGGCTGCGAAGAAGAAAAAAAATAGAAAGAAAAATGGCGCTGAAATTGAAGCAACTGATTTTTCTTGCCAAATTTTCTGAGATTGCTTGATGAAGCCATACCCTTGAACAAGCGTAAAAATCATCGTTAAGGCGGAGGAGATAATGACAGCATTAAATCCCCAAGACTGAATTTCAATAAATTCTTTCATTTTACATATAATTTTGGTTAATATTTAATTTTTAAAGAATCTTAAACATTAGCATAAAGGTTAGTTTTTGTCAATAACTATTATTTAGCTATTTTACTCTTCTACTTTTAACACTTTTTTGTTACTATTAGCATATAAAAACTATGGACCAAGAACAAAAAACAACTGCAAATAAAAAATATCCTGGCACAATTTGGGGATTAACATCTTTTTTCAATCCCAAGGGTCATAAACATAAAGCTGATTATTATCGGATTTTTAAAAACAATATTCAGCGTCAAGGACTTAAATTAGTAACAGTGGAATGCGCTATCAAGGGAGCGCCTTTTGTCTTAAAACCAGATGACGCTGACATTTTAATCCAAGTAAGAAGCGATTCTATTCTCTGGCATAAAGAAAGACTATTAAATATTGGTTTTGAACGCTTACCATCCGATTGCGATAAGATTGTTTTAGCCGATAGCGACATCATATTTCTAGATGATGATTGGCTACAAAAAGCTTGTGATATGTTAGAAAATTATGAATGCATTAAACCTTTCTATCAAGCTATCAGGCTAACAAAAAAAACGTCTAATAAGATATTAAGAGAAAGAAAATATTATCCTAGCGACGAACACTATTATAAGGAAGTTGAACTTAATTACAATTTTAATCCCGAATTTAGATTTAACTACTCCCCTGTTTTTGCCTGGGTAATGAGAAAAGAAATATTTGACGGCCTCGGCTTCTACGATCGCATGGTTATTGGTAGCGGCGACACTATTATGACAGCCGCCTTTCATAACAGCAGCTCTCCTTTGAAAAACTCCAGTCCCGCCTTAGACGCTGACATCATAGTTTGGTGTAATAAAATTAACGAAAGAATGACTGGTCGCCTCGCTCATCAAGACGGCACCATTCTTCATCTTTTTCATGGCAAGAAAAAAAATAGAAACTACTATCACCGCAATGCTGTCTTAGAAAAATATGATTTTCAGCCACACGATGACATTAAATTAAATGCAGATAAGTGCTGGGAATGGGCAACGCCAAAAAAAGAGCTACACCAGGAACTAGAGCTATATTTTCTATCGCGCAATGAGAATGACAACTTTGTTGCCGGACAGATTATTAAATATCGAAATCTAAAAAGAAAAATAAAAGAAAAGATTATTCCTAGAATGATAGGACTAATAGGAATCGCTATAAAATTTTTGTCTCCAAAATTGTATCGCTACTTAAAAATCAATTTTAAGTTTTAACATGAAGGCTGCGCCTAACAATTTAATAGTTACTCTGGCTGATAAAAATTTCATCAATAAAGCCAAGCAACTTTTTTCATCTATTTATCACAATTCTGGCTGGCTAGGAGATTATTTACTCTTAGCTTACGAAATTCCGGATGAAGACTTGGCCTGGTTTAAAAGCAAGGGGATACTGATATATAAATGCCAGCCACTAACAACGGGAAAGATTGGCTTACACGCTCACCCGGCAGTAGTTCTGGCTAAATTCTATTTATTAAAAGATTATTTTCGTCAGTGGGAAAAAGTAATTTTTTTAGACGCTGATATAATAGTTAAAACTTCATTAGATTACTTAACGCAATTTGAAGAATTTAGTGCCCCTAACGCCACCAGCCTAAATCTTAAGAAAGAATTTATAAATGACGGGCATCTTTTTCCCTTATTAAAAAAACGCTTCCCCTTAAAAGGTCGGGCTTTTAATAGCGGGGTAATGGTTTTTAATTATAAAAATATTGCACCTGGTGCTTTCGATAAAATAATTTCTTTGTACCAAGAATTTGGCGCAATTAATGCTTATGGCGAAGAAGCAACTTTTAATCTTTTCTTTTATAAAAATTGGCGCTTACTACCAATAGTTTTTAACGCCTATCCGCCATACTTTAAACATTTACTAGGACTAGACACTAATAAATTTAAAGCCTCGATTATTCATTTTGTTTCTCCAGTCAAACCATGGAATCCAATTAGTCCCTATTTTTGTGAGTGGCAAGAGAATTTAAAAAAAGCCGATTTAATCGACTTAACTAAGCGACCAACAGCTAAAGAAACTTGGACGGACCGAGAACTAAGTCGTTATCTTAAATATATTTTATTTAAGAAAACTATAAGAGCAATTCCAATGGCAATAAACCATCAAATTGGCCGCCTTGGATTACTAATAAAGCGCTTTAGCCCACGGTTATATGAAAAAATTAAAATCAAGAAAAATACAACAATTTAAGTATTAAGATAAGACCTAACCACTTCCTGAGATTCGCCGGCGCCCTCTAGTCTCCCCTTCTCAAGTAAAATTGTACGATCGCAATATTTTTTAATAATCTCCATCTGATGACTTACAATAATAATTGATGCACCACCATAAACAAATTCTTCCATTTTAGCAATCGCCTTATTTTGAAAAGCAAAATCGCCTCCCGCTCCAAAGACTTCATCCAGCAAAATAATTTCTGGATTTTTTTGTTTTAAACAATGGATAGTAGTAGCAAAACACAAACGACTAAGCATGCCACTAGAAAATTGATAAACTTTAGTATCAAGATAATCTTTTAGCTCCGCAAATTCTACTATTTCTGTCAGCTTCTCTTTAACTTCTCGATAGTTTAAACCCATGATAGAGCCAATTAAAAAAATATTTTCTCGCATTGTTAATCTTGGCTTAAGGCCAAGGCGAAAACCATTCATATATAAAACTTCACCATTAGTAAAAACTTCACCACCATCAGCTTCATAAATACCAGCAATAATTCTTAGTAGCGTGCTTTTACCCGAACCATTATTACCGATTAAACCTACTTTTTCTCCGGCAAAAACCTCAAAAGAAACGGAATCTAAGACTAGTGAAGGCTTCTTAGCTTCACGACCAGACAGAAAGGATAATACGCGCGCCAAAATACCATCGCTTTTTTGAAAACCAATCCTAAAACTTTTAGATACTTTATTTACTGCAATTCTTTTAATAGGTTGTGTTTCCATAGACTTACAAAAGTTCAGCAAATTTATTTTTATATCGATTGAATACTAATACTCCTAACATTAAAAAGAAAGCCGACATGCCGATCATAGTCAACAAAATACCTAAGTCTGGCGCTTGTCCAAACATAACTAGTGGGCGTGAAACTTCTAAAAAATAAAATAAGGGATTGAACAAGTTAGCCGTATAAATAAAACTACTCGGCTCAATTACGTAGAAAATTGGTGTAGCCAGCAATAATACTTGCGTCAAAATCAGCCAAACATTATTTAAGTCATTAATATAGATGCCAACAGTAGCAAAAATAAGAGAAATGCCCAAAATCATAACAGCAAATAAACAAAGAACTAGCGGATAAAAAAGTAAACCAACTAAAGGCGCTTGAAGATAAAGTGCTAAGGCGATAATCATAATAAATTCAAAAACATGTGAAAAAACTGCCTGCAAAACAACAGAGGCAACTAAGGCCTCTGGGGCAACCCGATTAATAGACTTGATGTAGTCCGGATTATTACTCATAACATCAATCGCCCCCGTAATTGCAGATTTGAAAAAATTGAAACCAGTAATTCCTATCAAGAGATAAAGCGGATAGTATGGAATGTTAACATTAGCAAAAGCGGCAGCTTTCACGAGCATTAAAACAGCAAACAAAAGAAGCGGGTTAAGTAAATACCAAAAAATTCCTAAATAACTACCCTCGATGCGCAAACGAAAAGATACTTTTGCTAAAGAAAAGGTTACTCTAATAATATCTTTTAATTTATGTCTTTTAAGCATTATTTTAAGAATTTTATATAAATAGTATATCAAATACTAGCAAAAAATAAAATAAATAAAAAAGAGGCAACAAGCCTCTTCTTTATTATTTATCTATTATCAAGTGAAATTTTATTTCTTTTTGACAACTTTTTTAACCACCTTCTTAGGGGCGGCTTTTACAGCGGCTACTTTCTTAGAAGCAGTTTTTTTAGCTGAATCTTTTTCCTCAGCAATAACTACTGGAGTTACTGGTACATTTTTTGGTTCAGCGGTCTTAGAAGCGAGAAGATTCATCAACTTATCAAGCTTAACGCTGATTGCTTCTAATTTTTCCTCTAAACGATGATTGTGCTCTGGCTTAGCAGCTGGAGTTGGACGATCAAATCTCTCTGAAGAGCGACGCTCTGAGCGATGTTCCATTGGACTGTCTTGGCGACTACCAAAACAAGTGCTGCAGTATACTGGTTTTTCACCAGTTGGCTTAAATGGTACTTCGCAAGAATTACCACACTCGGCGCAAGTTGCGCGATGCATAGTTCTTACTGAGTCATCACCAAAACCACCACGACCACCACGGTCGCCAAAACCACCACGACCACCACGGTCGCCACGGTCACGACCACCACCAAAACCACCTCTTTCTCCTCTATCACTTCTCTCACCGAAACCTCCGCGGCCGCCTCTATCCCCGAATCCGCCACGGCTGCCTCCTGTCTTAAAATTCTTCATAGTTTTAACAAAATGTTATTTATCTATAATTTACCTATACAGCTTAGGGTTTAATGAAATAAAAAGCAAGTGTCAAGACCAGAAGTAGACAAAAACTATACTTTAATGGTATTTAAATCACTTAATCACCGTAAATTCACGCGACAAGGTCTTAGATTCGATGACATCTACTATATATTCAGAATTACCATCTTCATCAAAAACCGAGCGCCCTTGGGTGAAATCAATGCGAACTTCGGCTCGTAAAGCACCTACTTGTTCGATAAAAGTGCTAGTAAAGGCGCAGCCACGATTATCAGGCATTTCTTTATATTTATTGCCATTTAAATAAAAAGTCCAATGACAAATATAGTTAGCGCCGTAGTCTTTGGAAAAATTTTCTACCTCAAGTTCCCACATTCTTGCTTGACCGTCAAAAAATGTATTACCCTCTGGGCCAGAGAAAGTTAAACGAACCTCACCATCTCGCGCCGAAGCGCTGGCATTTTCTCCTAAAGATTCAACGTCAGCCTCAACCTGGGACTCAGTCTCAGTCTCAGCTTCTTTCATTTCTTCAGTTGCCTCTTCTATTCTACCAGTCGTTTCTACTTTTACCTGCTCTTTAATTTCTTCTTGAGCTAATTGTTTTGCTTTTTCTAATACTTCTTCAAAACTACCGTTAACTCTTTTTAATCCGAACTGAAGCAACCATTCATCAATCTCCTCCTCACTCATTGCCGCTGCCTCAATCTTTCCAGCTTCGGTGTTTGCAACTTCTCCTTGATAGGTTGGCAAATTAACACCCACAACTTTTCCCTCTTGAGCTGCTATTCTAAATTGGTCTAGTCCCAGCATCACCGCATTAAATTTATCAAACCCAGAGGCGATATTGTTAGGCACATTAGTAATATTTAAAATTGTCGCGGCTGGATCGGTTACTGTCCTAACATTACCAACTAGTTCAGCTACTTTATTTTTATTACCCAAAGCAATATTAGCAGCGTCTTCAGTTACCTCTAAAGTTAAGTCAACGCCACTAACAATCACCGCAGCCTTAGTCGCGGTACCAGCGGCCGCAAAACCAGCTGCACCGCCACTAATTACTACTCCACCAACAAAGCCAGCAACTTTGCAGCCATCCTTAACAACCACGGCTGCGGTTTCTAATTTTTGAAAAGTATCACCCGCCTCAGTCCAAGCACCGGCTTCGATTTCCGCTTGCGACTGTTTCAAAATAGCGTAAGCACGTTTAGCATCAACTCCCAAATGACCAGCCAGGGTTTTAATTTTCTTGCCTGCTGGCGCTTTATCAAAAACATCAGAAATTTCTTGAGCGGTTAAAGCTGAGGCTGAAGAAATTAAACTCAAGGGAGAAAATACGTGAAATGAAATTTTCTTTTCATCGGCAAAAACTGTAGCGGCTTTACCCAGGTCGTCTGCTTTATTTTCATAAGCCTCCCAAGCAGAAATTAATTCTGTCATCTCCTCATTCCAGGTTTCATAATCTGGATAAGAAGAGGCGGTGGTTAAAATAAGTTCTGTTTGCCAGCGTAAATCAAGATATTCCTGCGATGCGCCAATTGTGTCGCGTAATAACTCTTGACTAGCTTTATCGGAAACGTCACGGGACATGGTTGGCGCAGTGTCTTGATTTCTAAAAAAATAAAAAGCTAGAGTCAAGACGACAATAACCATGATAACCAGATAGATTTTTTTCATATTGTTTTAAATTTATACAAATATTATATCAAAAAACTTAACAAATTAATATTGACAAAAGGCTAAAAAAGTTATAATATAAGGAGTATTAAATTCAGTACTTTACCAATAAAAAATAATGATAATGAAAGAAAAAAGAGCACAAGCAGCTAAAAAAGCTGCTAAATTTATTAGAGATTATTTCAGTATGTCCAAACATCCAATTGGACTAATCTTGGGCACAGGCTGGGGACAGGCCTTCGACTTCAAAGTTGATTTTGTGAAGCTTCCCTTCGAAGATATACCGGGATTTAAGAAGCTATCTAAAATCAAGGGTCACGAGCGCAGACTAATCATCGGCGAAATTGCTGACCGAGAAGTAATTATCCTGGATGGCCGTGTCCATCTAAACGAAGCACCCTTTAGCAAAAGGATCGCAAAAATGGTTAGACTCCAAACGGAAATGCTATTTCAACTTGGAGTAAAACAGATTATCGCTACCAACGCGGTCGGTGCCTTAAAGGTCAATCAAAAGAAACTGGATGAGCTAAGCAGTCTAGCGGCAAGTCGTCACCAAAACAGCTTCCCTGACCCAGCACTACATGTTGGGCAAATAGCAGTCATTGATGGATTTATCTCTCTCTACGCCCCTCCTATGCCTTTGTGGGGTGGAGAATTCTGCTCACCCGACGATGTGCTAACTCCCAAATTGATGCAACTCGCTCTACACCTACAAGACGAACACATTATTGCTAAGCCAACTGGATTAGCGATGCTACGCGGTCCGCAATTTGAAGGACGTAAATACGACAAAGCTTTGCTTAGCAAAAGCGGTGCTGGCGTTGTCGGCATGAGCATCTACCCAGAAGCATGTATTGCCGCTCTGTATGATGTGGAATTTTTGGGCCTCGGCTTTGTCACTAATGACGAAAAAGAGGAGCATTCTCATGAAACTAACCTCGCTCGCGCCAAAGAAATGGCTGAGCATCTAGGTAGCTATTTAACGAGAATTATCACGAATATGTAACCTTTTCTCTTTTAAACAAAAAGCGATCAAGATAATAATCTGGTCGCTTTTATTTTTGATTTTCTCGCCAAAAAATGTTATATTTAAAGTAATATTTATAATAAACTGCAAAAAAATGGCCAACAACATCAGAGAGGAGCTACTAAGACGCCTCAAAGAAATTCAGGATAGTCTCGGAGCTAACAAGGAGCTAGGGGTTAAAAAGTTAGAACAATTGAATGATGAGGTAAAAAAATCATTTGATAAAGCTATTAACTCTCTTGATTTTAATATTAATATCCTGCAAGAGTTAAAAGCTCAACGCGAAAATCTGCGTAAATGGAAAATTAGTGCACTTAAAACACTCTTTCCGATAAACTTCAAATACTTACTAAGCGCGCCCTTCATTTACGGCATGATTATTCCTGGCGTTATCTTCCATCTTGGCCTAGAAATATATCACCAAATCTGTTTCCGTCTCTACGGCATTCCACGAGTGAAACCTGGTGATTACTTTATCTATAATCGTCGCCTGCTCCCTTATTTAAACTGGCTAGAAAAATTCAATTGTCTCTACTGCAGTTATTTCAATAACCTACTTCAATACGCGATAGAAATTTCTGGGCGAACCGAAAGATACTGGTGTCCAATTAAATATGCTAACCGCGTAAACGCAAAGCATTCTCATTATGATAAATTTGTTGATTATCTTGATGCTAAAAATTTTCGGGAGAAATGGCAAGACTTACGAGACTTCTCTGATTTAGAACAGAAAGAAGTTTCACAGATAAAAGAAAAACAATGTGACTTTGTTGAAAATAAAAATCCCCGAAATCCTAAATAGGACCGGGGAAAAAGCAACAAGGCTTTGCAGCTTAGATTTTCAGTTTTATTCGAACATGGCACGCATGGCCAGAATGACGCAACTTTCCCGAGTGGGGCAATCTGCACATTTTTCTCCGGGTTCATCGTGAAGAATGTTTACGACTTTCCAGTCGGCACGAATGCCAATTTCTTCAGCTATTTTGCCATTTAAGCGGTTTTTAACAGACATCCAAAAAAAATCATCGAAAAATTCATATTTCTTCCTAAGAAGACCGATAGCTTTTTCTGCTTCCTTGGGAATATCCTCGACCTCATTGGCTTGTTGTATCATCTCATTAGCTCGATCTCGAGTTTGGTCACGTGCCAACAAAATGGCTTTTTCGTAGTCGGCCAGTTCGCCAATTTCAACTTCTTTTCCTTCTTCAATTTCATCAGTAACCGGGCAGGCAGGAAAATTACCTTGCACGAAAATTTCATTTACTACTTGTAGCGGTGTGCCGCTCTGCGCTTCATGTAAATCCATGGTACTTGTTTTTGTTTTGTTTATATTAAAGTACTAACTCATTGTTATCTCAACTAATATTAGGACAACAAAAAATACTAACACATGTTAGTATTTTTGTCAATTATAGACTATTTATTGCCTTTTTTACTTCATTATTCGCAAATTCTAGGACATAAGGGATAAAACGCTCACTACCTTGAGAATCCAGCTCGGGTAAGTCATCCAGGGGCCAAAGTTCAAAGCCTAGAGCTTTTCCCTCCTCAATCTTTAAATCAGCTACATCACCCTTAAAAATATATAAGTAAACTTCACCAATCACATTATTAATCGTGCTTGTCACTTTATCCTCAAAGCGACGCTTTGACTTAGTAATCAAAATTAAATCCTCAGCATTAATCCTAATGCCAGTTTCTTCTAGCGCCTCCTTAACGGCTGTTTCCTGATAACCATCGCCAATTTCTACATGACCGCCAACGGTCGCATCGAGTAAATCTGGATAAGTGTCTTTATCCTTGGCGCGATGCTGGAAAATAAGCTCTCGGTTTGGAGTAACAAAATAGACATGGATTTCTCGATGCAATAAACCAAGGCGATGAATTTCCTCCCGCTCCTTAATACCAATCACCACGTCGTTATCATCGATGATATTGAGATTTTCTTTCATATATTAAAAAATACCATACCCCGACATATTTTGTCTATTTTGGTAAAATAAAACGGGCTCGCAATGAACCCGCTATTACTTTAGCGCCAGCTGATTTTACTCAGCTAATTTAAGATCATAGAAGATATTAACAATATCTTTTAGTGTGTCATCGCCTCCTCGGCCCTTTTCATAGAAGCCATCAATATAGTCCGGGCGAGGCGCAGAAGTAGAGAAGATATAAACCTTCGCAGAAGGATTAATCTTCTTAATCTCCTCAGCCAGACGACTACCGTCTTTCTCCCTGTTAACAAAAACTACATCTTCGCTATCGTAATAAAAGTCACTAGCGATAACTGTAAGCTCTTCATCTCGAGGGATAATCTTTAGAGTTTCCTCAAAATTGCTCTGATAGGAAATTAAAGCACTCAGCTGAGGAAAAATGGTACCTAATAATTCCCTGACCATCTCTAAGACGTAAGGGATTGATTGAACAACAATAATTTTTTTCATTATTTAGGTCTCCTTTTAAGTTTATCCAGCAGCGCGCCTGGGCGTGTATCGACAAGTATAGTATTCTACAGAGAACGAAGGAGCTAGCTCCTCTATTTTTCTGATAGCAAGCGCTTCATCAAGAAAATCTTTCCCAATTTTTTGATCAAAACTTTCTTTGAGAATACTACGGTCCCTTGCGATATTTCTTTCTTCTTCGGTAAGTTCAACAATAACTTCGACAGTAGGATCAATAGACTGCTCAATCTTATCACCAACTTTTTCATAGACATTAATAACTCTATCGGACCGCTCAATAGCGATGCCGAAGTTTAAAATCGGCAATATATGCTCCAAGAAAAAATCTTGCATTTCTTGATTTTTATTGCCACCCTTTAAAATTACTTTCATGTAAATTTTCCTCCTATTTTTGGTTAATATTAAGTTTTTAAGGTAATAAAAAATAATACCATTCGGTATTACTTTTGTCAATATATAAGTATTTACGAGCTAGTCTTATTGCGCTGCCACTGCCTCTATACTATCCGCCTCAACCTCACCGACACACTCCCCAAAAACAGAGTTAGCATAAGCACAAGTAACGCCAACCAGTCGACCAGTTACTTTAACGGTATCACCGAAGTCTTGAATATATTCCTCTGGTACATGCACAAAAAATTGATTATAGCCGGATTTCTCATCATACTTGTCGACCCCTAAACCGGCGCCACTCATAAACATAGCAATTATCCGTCCCTCCCAGGAAACAGGAGTTTCACTAGCAAAACTTTTTTCACAATCACAACTAATATAATTTCCAACCTCTTCCTGGGCCTGAGGGGTTGCGACTCGCACAACAGAAACAGAGGTCGCTTCCGCAGCGGCAACCGACTTAATCATGACAATGTTATAATTTACGGACATCAAAAAAATGGCCAGTCCGCTTATTACTGTCATTGATGACCAAAAAAATATTGGCGATATCGCTTGAAAAAGTTTATTCATATAATTTCACTTACAAATGTTCTATCTATTATAGCAAACGGAACTGCATTTGTTAAGCAAGTAGCGCCAAAAGAAAAAACGAGGTTTTGTCCTCGTTTTAACGTATAACTATTTTACAAATCAATAATATATAGTGCTACTTAAGACCCAAAGACACCGACTCTTTCCCATTTTTGCCAAGCAACCGTTTTATTTTTTACAATCTTAGCAAGGCTTTTAACCAAAGCGACATACTCAATAAAATCAACGAAATAGAAGATTAACCAAGCAACTGGAATCCATAAAATTACTTCTTTGTTTTCACGACGCTTAACATCAGTCATTATTTGTAAAATAATAATAATTGATAAAAATGAGACCGCAAAAATCAAAGGAATGAAATCGCCCGACAAGAAAGTATAAACAAAAAATAATGGCAAAAGGATAACTTCAAAAAATAATAGCATCTCAGCAAAGAGGGCGACTGGCAGAATCAAGAAACTTAAAAATTTACTATGCTGACCTTTAATTCTAAAAAATAAACTTCGATATTTGAAAAATGTCTTTAAGCGTCCATATTTCCAACGCAGACGCTGTTTAATTAAACTTTTTATATCAGACGGGGCTTCGGTATAAAAAATGGCATCAGCAGCGTAACAAATTTTATAACCGAAATTTAAAATACGGGTTGAATATTCGATATCTTCAGTGATAATTTCTTGATCAAAATAACCAATTTTTTTAAATATCTCCTTGCGATAAGCAGCGGCCGCTCCGCCCACAATATAAACAGAATTAAGAATAGAATCGGAACGCTTAAAATAGAAACCGTAAAGATATTCTAATTTTTGAATGGCGCCAATAACTTTCTGATGATTACCTACCCTAACGTTACCAGCTACTGCTATTACTTTTTGATTTGAAAAATATTTAGCTAGATTAGCTATAGCCTCAGGATCTAAAACACAGTCTGCATCGGAAGTAATAATTACTTCTCCCTTAGCTCTCTTAATACCTAGATTTAAAGCCGACGACTTACCTCCATTTTCTTTTTTAAAATATCTGATTGAAACATCTCCTTGATAACTATCAATAAACCTCTTCACCCTTAAACCAGTCCTATCAGTAGAACCATCGTTAACGATGATTATTTCAAATTTTTTATAATTACTTTTCAGAACAGATTTAATAGTATCAACAATGCCAACCTCTTCATTCCAGGCAGGAATAATAAAGGAAACTAATGGCTGATAATCTTTATTATTATTTATGAGCACCCTTGCATTAACTGAGTCGTACCAAGGAATAATTATAAGATGTAAAGCGTACTTAGTTAATAGCGGAATAAATAGGATGAACATGATTGGCCTAATGTACTGCCAACCCATAATCTCTTGTGGCTGCTGATAAAAACCAAAAATAAAAACCGTCAACGAGAGCACGTAGAGACTAACTAGTAATATAACTTTGTACGTTACTTCTTTTTTCATAGTAATATTTAACACAAAATTATATCATAAAATATAATATTTGTCAATAAGAAGAGGCAAGGAGCAGTAAAAACAAAAAACGAGCCAATTGACTCGTTTATATTAGGCAAAAAACAGTAATTATCACCCTCTACCAACAGAACTCGGCTTTCTCATTTAGCAATTCGCTCAAATAATCCTGCACATCATAATAATCGCCAATCCTATCAATTAAGCCCTCTTTTAAGGCAAGTGAGCCTGGCATAGAAGAACCGTCGGCCAAGTCCTTTACCTTATCGACTGCCAAACCTCGATTCTCAGCTACACTTTTTATAAAATGCTCATGGATAATATTTAAATCCCTCATTATTAGTTCCCTTTCTTGAGGCGTTAAGGGCTTATCTGGGTCGCCATAATCTTTATACAAGCCAGTGCTAAGAGCATTATAGGTTAACCCCTCTCTTTCATTTTGTTTTACTTTATCAAGATAGGAAAAAGTAACACCGATGCTACCGATATCAGATATCTCAGAAGCAAAAATTTTATCAGCACCACTTGCTGCCCAATAAGCTGCTGAGAGCGCGCCAGTGCGCACAAATGCTACGGTTGGTTTTTTTGCGCGCTTTAAAGCACTAGCAATTTCTTCCGCTGCCACGGGATTGCCACCATAAGAATCAATTTCTAAAATAATAGCTTTAGTCTCAACGCTAGCTTCCGCCTCATCAATCATCGCAATTATGTATTCCGATGCAGTTTCGTCATACAACTGACTACCATCCGCAGCGAGATTATCAGCAGCAATATAAGTAGTAACATCACCTCTTAATTCCATGCCATAGACATTACAAACATCATCACCGGCGTCCTCTGTTTCCGCTTCTTCATATGAAGAGGACATATTGCCGTAAAATAAAGAATAGTCGTAATTGTAATATAAGTAGTCGTCAATTATAAAAATAGCTGCAATGGTCACGATTAAGAAAAACAGAAAGCGAGATACCTTGTTAAAAATGTTTTTTAAGCGGCTGGACATATTTATCTATAGTTTAAATTATGTTTATCCTACGTTTATAATC
>CAYGOK010000005.1:0-5778 GCA_964351585.1 uncultured Gammaproteobacteria bacterium
GCTTTATATGGAATATCGTGTCCGAATTTCGGGGGTCATGCCAAGTGGCTACTGAAAGGCGTCACCGTTACGCGGGCAAAGTCGTTTGGAGAAATTTCTAAAGCATTATCAATATGCTTGTCGACGATAGCAAATGACCCACTGCCACTTTTAAAGGGGCGGTTGTTGTCCTGAATAAATTGTGGACCATCAACCGAACAGTGTATCTCCGCTTTTTCTTGGAGCATATGCTCTTTTTTTTCTTCATCAAGCTCGACCAGGTTAGAGGTCAGAGACCAGATAAAGCGAAAGCCTTTTTCTTGAGCATAGTTAGTCATGGTCTGGTTTAAGATTAAAATCTTTTCCCAGCCAATTAAGGGCTCTCCGCCCATATAGTGAAGATTAACCAGTTCAACTTGTGGGCCAATTGCTTCGACAAAGTTTTTCGTTGCTTGAAAAATTAAATCCGGATTCATGAGCTTGCAGCCTTTTTCTCCGAAATAGCAATATGAGCAGCCGAGCTGGCAAATATTGGTAGCATCGACCATTAAGGTCAAGTGTTTTACTTGCGAATGACCAGGATATTGGTTTTCCGCGGGAGCGAGATTTGTCGGTAAATAATAACCGTTTTGCTTACTTTTCATTTTAATTTCCTCCTATTTTTAAGTTTTCAATGTTCTGATGTATTATAATGCTAAAATTAAATATAATTTTTGTCAATTTGTTTATCTTGACTCTTTCCCTAAAATATGCTATAATATCAGCAGAAAAAATCGCAAATTAACAAAAAAACCAATGTAATGGAAAAACAACAACGAAATCGTCTAATCTCATTTGGCCTATTTCTTTTGGCCTATTTCTGCTTTGTGGCTGCCTTTGTCTGGGCGGTCCTTGATATCGCCATTATCTTTGGCGCGACTGAGTGGCTAACCCGTCACCACCTTCATCCCAATGAAATGTTTCCCGGAATCTATGCGACTATTTTCTCGGTGTACGCGCTAATTCTGGGCGGACTCATCTGCTTCCTGAAATACTTCTTAGAAAAGAAGTTTAGGGAGTCTGAGGCTAATGCCAGGGATGGTAATAAGTTGGCTGCTCGGCTAAAAGCAATTCAGGACTTTGAGGGCCTCGATGAAAAAATTAATCAAGCGATGAAAGAAGAGGGTTAATTAATAACCAAAGAGAACTCGCCCCCGATCTAACAAGGTTGGGGGTTTTTATTTTGGCTTGAGGGTTAGTTTAGAAGTAGTTAAGCAGCTAATTGCTAGAATAAGAAAACGGACCCCCTCGTGGGAGTCCTCGGAGCCAAAATTGCCAAAACAATTAAGGCGGGTGTGAATACGGATTATCTTACGATAATCCTCGGAACTCATTATTTGCCGAAGCAATAAGTGAGTCATTGTGGATTTATTATATCAGGTTAAAAATAAAAAATCAAGCAGAAAATTTATGCCATACGTGGATAAAATTCAATCCTTTCATAAATGGAGCGTGCTTAAGATTAAAATTCATTGCACATTGACAACCAGCAGATATTTTAAATCAAGAGATATTTGGTGGGCAAGTTTAGGTGTAAATATTGGTAGCGAAGAGGATGGAAAAAATAATAATTTTGAGAGACCAGTCTTGGTTTTAAAAAAATTTAATGAATATCTAGCATTAATCGCACCCTTATCATCAAAATTAAAAGAAAATAATCAGTATTACCACAAAATTTTAATTAGAAGTTATAATAATTCAGTCATGATATCACAGATTAGAATTATGAGCGTTAAGCGGTTAATTAGAAAAATGGGGCGCCTGGATCCTGTTCAATTTAAAGAAGTTATAGAAAAATTAATCAATTTTTGGTGAATTTAGAAAAATGCTTACTCTCTTATAGGTGGAAATCTTTTGCGCCAAAACTAGTTTTCATACTATACTATTAGGACTATGAAATATGATTTAGCAATTATCGGTGGCGGACCAGCCGGGCTAATGGCGGCCTGGCATGCTAGTAAAAATGGACGCCAGGTTATTCTATTAGAAAAGAATCAGCGACTTGGTCTTAAATTACTAACAACTGGTGGCGGACGCTGTAATCTAACTCACAACATTCCCGACCATCGCCTCCTAGCGGCCAATTTTGGCCCTCAGGGGCGTTTTTTATTGTCCGCCTTTAGTCGATTCGGTGTTTTAGAAACTATGGCCTTTTTTGAAGCTCAGGGGCTTAAGCTTAAAACTGAAAATACTAATAAAGTATTTCCTGTGAGTAACTTAGCGCTGGATGTCTTGCAAGTATTGATTGACGGCATCCAAGCTCAGGGCGGGATTATTGAAACTGAATGTGAGGTTAAGGATTTTGTTTTAGACGGCGACACTATCGAAAAAGTTGTTTTAACAACTGGTGAGGAAATCTCGGCTGATAATTTTTTAATTGCCACCGGCGGCCTGTCTTATCCGGGAACTGGTTCAACTGGCGCAGGGTATGAATGGTTGAAAAAAATGGGGCATACTATTACCCCGCTAAGCCCGGCTTTAACCCCGATTTTAGTCAGAGAAGAATTTGTGTCTTATCTTGAGGGTTTGAGTTTAGAGAATATCAAAGTTAGTTTATATGATAAAAATAAAAAAGTTGCTAAGGAGCAGGGTCCAATTATTTTTACTGCTTCTGGTTTAAGCGGTCCGGCTACTTTAAATATTAGTAGGCACCTTGATTATAAATCAGCTCAGAGCTATAGCTTAGAACTTGATTTACAACCAGGAAAAACTTTAGAAGATTTAGATAGGGAACTCTTGGCGCTAGTTACCGGAAATAATAAATTTTTAAGAAATAGTTTAGAAGGAGTTTTGCCAGAAAGAATGGTTGGTGCGGTTTTAAATATCTCTAAAATTAGTCCTGAGAAGTTAGCTAATAATCTGAGTAAGTTGGAAAGGCAAGCTTTAGCTAGGACAATGAAGACTCTGCGCTTAGAAGTAAAGTCAGTTGAGGGCTTTGAGCGGGCGATGGTCACACGCGGTGGACTGGAGTTAAAAGAAATAGACCCTAAAACCATGAAGTCTAAGTTAATTTCTAACTTATATGTCGCCGGCGAAATCCTGGATTTAGTCGGTCCAACTGGCGGCTTTAATCTCCAGCTTTGTTGGAGTACGGGATTTGTGGCCGGGGAAAGTGTGTAAATTTATCTTATCTTGAATAGTATTTTAGGCAGGGTTAATGATTGTTTTGTTATCTTTATACCATTAATAATTAATGGTATAATATGGATAAGAATAAGGTTAAAAAACAGGCAGAATATTGGTTTTTAACGGCAAAACATGATTATGATACGATGAGGAGCTTATTTAACTCTCGTCGCTATTCAGATTCGTTATTTTTTGGTCATATAGTTTTAGAAAAGATATTGAAATCATTATTTGTTGTTGAGAATGAAGAGACGGCGCCAATGATTCATAGTTTGGTCGTGCTGGCAAAGTTAACAAAAGTAAATCTAGCTGAAAACGAAAAACACTTATTGCAAAAGATGAATCAATTTAATGTTAGATCTCGCTATCCGGATTACAAATTAAATTTTTACAAAATTTGCGATAGAGATTATACGGTTAATTACTTGAATAAAATAGAGGCTTTATATAATAGATTATGTCTCAATCCGAAGCTAAAAAAATTGCTTTAGAGTTTGCCAATTTTTTAAAAGGAAAGGGCTTTCCTTTAGCTTCTCTTTATCTTTTTGGGTCGTACGCTAAGGGGACTCAGCATAAATATAGTGATATTGATATTGCGGTAGTTTCTAATTTAAAAAGATATACGGAAAAAAGAGCTGAATCACTTTTTCATTTATGCCACGAGGTTGACGACCGAATTGAGCCGCATTATTTTTTGGTTGATGATTTTAGAGATGATTATCCTCCCTTGGCTTCTGAAGTGAAGTTGACGGGAATTAAGATAGTTTAATAGTTCAGGATTAAGCAAACAAAAAAGACTTCATTTCTGAAGTCTTTTTTATTATGCCTGCCTTCAGCTTATGGTTTTAGCCGAATAGGGCTGACGCCCAACAAGCACACTATTACTATAGGCCAAATTTAAATGGCGGTCAAATCCTTGCCATTCGGTTTTGTTTCGGGTATAATATGAGTGTTAATAATAACTCATAAAAATATGACTACGCTTACTAAAAAACAAGTCCAAATCAAGGACTTTATTGAGCGCTATAGCCGTGAACACGGCTATTCGCCATCTTTATCCGAAATCCGCGACGAGTTCGGTATTTCCACAATTTCAACTGTCCACGAACATCTCTCCAACCTCGTGGAGAAGGGCGTCATTAAGCGCCTGAAAGGGGTCGCTAGGAGCTTAGAACTAGTTAACCTCAAGAGTATGGCAGAAACTATGTCCGTGCCCTTGGTGGGCGTTATAACGGCTGGTAAACCAATTGAAGCAATTGAGGTTCCAGATGAAGTAATTGAGATTGCTAAAGACCGCCGCTTCCAAGAAGGTGAACTCTATGCCTTGCGCGTCCGTGGTAATTCAATGATTGGTGATGGAATTTTTGACGGTGACTTCGCGATTATTAAAAAGCAGGCCTGGGCTGATAATGGTGACACGGCAGTTGCGATTGTGGATGATAATGAGGCAACTCTGAAAAAATATTATAAAGAAAAGGGAAGAATTAGATTGCAGCCTGCTAATCCAACCTTCTCGCCTATTTTCCGCAAGGAGGTGGAGATAAGAGGCATTGTTGTTAAAATTATTAGAGATTTTCAACGGGTATAATTGCTTTTATTTGCTATCAGGGCTTCTTGTGCTACAATTAGCTATATAATAGCCCGATAAAATATGGAAAATACATCAAAATCTAAACCTAAATTGCCAACCAGCGTGATGACCGGCTTTGTGGAATTACTACCTGCTGAACAGATTCTTTTTAATAAGATGAAGGCAACCATTCAGTCCACATATGAAAGCTTTGGCTTCGTGCCTTTAGATACTCCGACTATTGAACGTTCGGAAGTCTTGTTGGCGAAAGCGGGCGGGGAAACGGAAAAACAAATCTATCGCTTTACTAAAGGTGAAAATGATTTGTCTTTGCGCTTTGATTTAACTGTTCCTTTGGCGCGCTATGTCAGTGATCACCTTAACGACCTAACTTTTCCAAGTCGTTTCTATCATATCGGTAAGGTTTATCGTGGCGAGCGTCCGCAGAAAGGCCGCTTCCGAGAATTCTATCAATGCGATATTGACATTATTGGTCGTGAAACTTTGAGTCTAGCAAGCGACGCAGAAGTGATTGCGGTTATTTTTGAAGTTTTTAGTCGTCTTAAGTTACCAGAGTTTATTGTTAGAATAAATAATCGTAAATTAATTATTGGCTTACTTGAGGAATTAGGAATAAGCACTGGCGAGCAAGCAGTTGAGGTAATGAGAATAATAGATAAGATTGAAAAAATTCCGCTTGAGGAAACTAAAGCTTTGCTGCTTGATTTAAAATTAGACGCTAAGGCCGCCCAGCAGATTTTAGACTTCGTTAGCATTAAAGGTGAAGCGGCTGATATTTTAAATGCCCTCAGTAAGTTAAGAATCAAGAATGAAAATTTTGTTTTAGGCTTAAGCGAACTTCAAGAAGTTATTAATCATTTAACTGCCTTTGGTCTGCCAACTGATTCTTATGGCATTGATTTATCAATCGTCCGTGGCTTAGATTATTATACCGGTACGGTTTATGAAACTAAGTTACAAGATTACCCTAGCCTCGGTTCGATTTGTTCTGGTGGTCGTTACGATAATCTAGCTCAGAATTATACTAGTCAGAAACTGCCGGG
>CAYGOK010000005.1:5878-9358 GCA_964351585.1 uncultured Gammaproteobacteria bacterium
TAGAACTTGATGAATTAGCGCGAATTTTCGATTAAATATTGGCTTGTGGATAACTAAATAAACTTTGAGAATCTGACCTTTCTTGGTCAGATTCTTTTTTATTGACTAATAATTAAAGAAGTGGTTAAATTGTTACATAAACCGTAACTTAACAACTAAAAATTAAATAAAAATGGAAAAGAATCATCCTGTCTTATGGCGCCTGATTTGGTTAACAGGACTCGGACTTGTTCTTGTTGCCATTCTGGCTCTGCCGAGCAATTTGCTTTGGCTGCAATCCTCTCTACTCATGTTTTGGGTAAGCATCTCTATTCTGGCTTTGCTAAGAATTTTCTTATTTGAAAGTGATTACTTAGCGCCAGCATCATTTTTGATGTTCTACTTCGGTTGCCTAATGCTAACAGTTTTTCTTGTTTGGCTAGGCAACGCTTCTTTGAAGCTAGTCTTTAATTCATTTTTCACTTTAGTGAATTGGAATTTTAAGATTGGTAGCTTATTTCCTGAAGTTTGGAATTACGCGCTTTCTCTTCCGGCACTTATTTGCGGGACAGCTTTAGCAGTAATTGGCGTGCTTTGGAACAGCGACATCAAGTATCATATCTTGAAGTCGGCTATAATTTTTTTTCAAAGAATCGATTAAAAAACAAGTCATGAAAGAAACCATTGTAAACACTATTTTACGCGCCTTGTTCTTCTTGGCGGTAATAGCTTTTATTTCCATTGGGCCAAGTTGGCTTGTCTCTTTAAAGCATAGCCTCATTCTAATCTTTTTGTCGGTATTTATTACTGATATGTTTGCGGCATTTAGCTTGAAAAAGGACATTATTGCCCTGGTGGCTTCACGATTCTTATTAGTTCTTAGCATTGCTTTTTGGGCAGGCGCAGCTTATTGGCTCGGCTCATCACTGGGAAGAGTTCTAGGATTTTTACCTGCCTTAGAGCAGGGGAATTTTTATCCCTTGTTTCCAGAAAATCTAAAGCAAGCTTTTTGCTCTTGGCCAGCTTTTTTTGCTGGTAATATCACTTGGTTAGTTAGCGAAGTTATTTGGACTTACTATCGTGACGAAACGGAGCTGGAAAAAATTATTCGTTTAATGGAAGAAGAGGAGGTACTACATGAAACAACGAGCTAGTGTTTTAAAAATCACAAGCCATTTATTTTTGGCTGCAGTTATTTACCTGGCAATTTCTTTAATACCAGTAGCCCACTCTTGGATAAAGGCGACCCTGTTTCTTGTTTGGGGAATTTATGTATTTATAGATGTCCTCAAGCTGATACTATTTGGCACGCGCCGTTCTTTAAGCGGGGCTTATATTCTGTTTTATGTCGGTTGTTTGGTCTTAGCTATTTCTTTCCTCTGGTTAGGAAATTTAGCTCTTAAAACAGTCTTAAATCCATTTTTCGCTTTCTTGGATTGGGAATTTAGAATGGGCAATTTGTTTTCTGGCATATATCAGTATGTCTTTTCTGTCCCTGGTATCATTGCCGGAATAGCGTTAATTATTGCTGGTCTTCTTTGGGAAAATGAGGCTCAGTATCGTAAATGGTATGAGGCACTTTTTCCGGGAACACGTAAACCAATGTTTAAAAGGGAATTTTAAGATGAAAAAACTTCTAGATATTTGCTTACATCTCTTAATCATAGCGACTGTTCTGTTTGTGATATCATTTGTTCCAGATAAAGTCGCTTGGTTGAGGCAATCATTATTCCTAATTGGAGGCGTGATTGCGTTTATGGATTTGATCATGCTGCTCATTGGTGATGAGAGCAGAGCTACTCCGAGGGCTGCTAAAATGTTGACCTATTTAGGATTTTTCTTTTTAGCATCCTTTGTTGTCTGGATATTTTCTTTCTTTATGACATCGCTGAATTTTCTTTTTTCCTTGTTAGGTAGCGATTTTCGTTTAGAAGAAATATACCAAGGCACTTGTAAGGTTATTTTTTCCATTCCCGCCTTAATCTCTGGCGTTTTGCTTTACGCTATTGGTAGAATTTGGCAATCAGATTATTGGGAAGAAAAGCACAATAAAGGAAAGCCTACACGCGCTTTCCGTTAGTTTTGTTAGAAAGTTCATTTAAAAAGACGGGCATTCTGCCCGCGGCACTCAATTAAGTGTTTGGTTTTAGCTCTCCGGTCAACAAGATCGGGGAGCTTTTATTTTAGGTGGAGTTCATCTGGTATTTGTTACGATAGTAGTCTAATAAATAGAGGATTGACTACATATCATATATGATATATAATGAAAAATACCAAGTAAAATTTTATCTTGATGGTCGGACAAGAAAGTTCCCGGTTGTTGAGTATTTAAAATCTCTAGATTATAAAATAAGGCAAAAGGTTAACAAATATATTGAAGTATTAAAAGATAATGGCGGCTACTTAGATGAGCCTTATAGCCGGCACATAAAAGGAAAAATTAGGGAATTAAGAGTAGATTTTAGTAATCATCGTCATCGTATTTTATATTTTTCGTTTGTTAATAAAAATATAATATTATTACATGCTTTTACCAAAAAGACACAAAAAATTCCTGAACGTGAGTTAGTGATTGCTGAAAAAAATTATCAAGATGTTATAAATAATTATAAAAGTTATGAGTAAAACAAAAAAACCTTTCAAGGCATTAGATTTTGACGATTACTTAAAAGAGGAATTAAAAAATCCTAAATTTAAGAGCCTTTTTGATGAATATGGCCGCCAGTTAGAAATTTCCTATCAGATTTTGCAGTTAAGAAAAAAACGTGGATTAAGCCAGTTAGATTTAGCAAAAAAAATTGGCACCAATCAAAGTAATGTTGCTAGAATTGAAAGTGGTCAACAGAATTGTACAATTAAGCTTCTTGATAGAATCGCCAACGCACTCGAAGTTGAGCTTAAAGTCAGTCTAGGTTAATATTTTTTTAAACTTGTTTTAGTAAAAAATGGCAGGCCGTTTGGTCTAGCCATTTTTTCATATTTATGCTACAATCTGTTTACAATTTATTCATACCCGCTAAAGGAACCAGTTTCCGGCACTTTTTATATGGGCCGGATATTTACGTATATGTCAGGCATTTTTAAGTTAAAATCAGATTTTTTGCCAGCTGGTGATCAACCAACAGCGATAGCCAAGCTTAGGGCCGGTTTAGCGTCTGGAGATAGATATCAGACGCTTTTAGGTGTGACTGGTAGCGGTAAAACTTTTACGATTGCAAATATTATCGCTAGCCAAGACCAGCCGACCCTCGTTATTGCTCCTAACAAAGCTTTAGCGGCGCAATTATATCGTGAGTATAAGAATTTCTTTCCTGATAATGCTGTTCATTATTTTGTTTCATATTACGACTACTATCAACCTGAAGCTTATTTGCCAATTACTGATACCTACATTGATAAAGAGGCGATGATTAATCAAGAAATAGATCGTTTACGTCATGCGGCCACTTCGGCTTTAGTTTCTCGTCGTGACGTAATTATTGTTGCATCAGTTTCTTGTAT